>NZ_CALFQK010000152.1:0-12220 GCF_937921195.1 uncultured Salinicola sp. | reverse complement strand
GTCACCACCGAGAAGCGGGTGCTGATCAGCGCGGCCAGGTGGAAGCCCGCCTCGGCGATGCCGATGACCGGTGCGCGGGTCAGCTCCCGCGCCGCCAGCAGCCCCGGATCGCCGAAGCAGGCGATGACGTAGGCGTCCATGCCCAGCGCTTCGCCGCGCCGAATCTCCTCCAGCACGCCGACGGCGCTGACCGCCTCGTCGAAGTGGCTCTCGATCGATACCGGCCCGCTGTCCGGCTGACTGACGTGGATCTGCGTGTGCTCCGCCGCCACGCGGTTGGCGCAGGCACCGATCTTGTCGGTCATGCTGGCGGTCGTATTGGGGTTGATGACGTGGATCTGCATGGCATGGCACCTTGGCGACTCGGACGAATCGCGATACGGTTATTTTGTCCACAAAAATAACCGAGTTTGAATACAATATCGATGACGTCGGTATCGATGCCGTTGGCGTTGGCAGCGACGGATTCGACGAAGACCATTCCGACGACCGCCATCTCGACAAAAAGGGCACCGCGCATGATCTCTCCCGACTATCCTCGCGACCTGATCGGCTACGGCCGCAACCCGCCCCAGGCCGACTGGCCGGGCCGGGCCCGCGTGGCGGTGCAGTTCGTGCTCAACTACGAGGAGGGCGGCGAGAACAGCGTCCTTCACGGCGATAGCCATTCCGAACAGTTCCTCTCCGAGATCGCCGGGGCGGAGGCGTATCCAGCGCGCCATCTGAGCATGGAGTCGATCTACGAGTACGGCTCCCGGGCCGGCGTGTGGCGGGTGCTGCGGGAGTTCGAACGCCGCGGCCTGCCGCTGACGGTGTTCGGCGTGGCCATGGCGCTGGAGCGCAACCCCGAGGTGGCCCAGGCGTTCAAGGCGCTGGGCCACGAGATCGCCTGTCACGGCTACCGCTGGATTCACTACCAGAACGTGCCGGAAGCGGTCGAGCGCGACCATCTCGAGCGCGCGCTGGCCATCTTCCAGTCGCTCTTTGGTGAGCTGCCGCTGGGCTGGTACACCGGCCGCGACAGCCCCAACACCCGGCGTCTGCTGCTCGACCGGGGCGGCTTTCTCTACGACAGCGACTACTACGGCGACGACCTGCCGTTCTGGATGCCGGCCGAGGACAGTCAGGGCCAGACGCATCAGCATCTTGTCGTGCCCTACACGCTGGATACCAACGACATGCGCTTCGCCTCGCCGACCGGCTTCGATCATGGCGAGCCGTTCTTCCAGTATCTGCGCGACGCGTTCGACGTGCTCTACGAGGAGGGCGCGGAGACGCCCAAGATGCTGTCGATCGGCCTGCACTGCCGCCTGGTCGGTCGCCCCGGCCGCTTTCGCGCGCTGCAACGCTTCCTCGATCATCTCGAGGCCCACGACCGGGTGTGGATAACCCGACGTGTGGATATCGCCCGCCACTGGGCGGCGGTGCATCCGGCCTCGTAGCGGACCGATCGCTTCGCGCTCGAATCCAGAATCGACCCGGCGCCAATCGCGCTCCTTCATGGTGCGAGCGAGCGGTTTCGTGCCTCCGGTTCGATCATCCTTCCCTCAGCCCGGGGCGTCGAGACGATGAACCTGGGCTTCGAGCGTTGGCTAACTCCCTGAAACGGCGGCGCTGACATATGATCTGGCGCCAAGCTTGCTACGTCGTGGTGTGAAACAAACGTTTCTCGCCTGGAAGAGAAGTCGTCAAGCGTTTCTCTGCCGCCATAACAACGTACAAGCACTCCTCGGGAGGTATGGCATGTTCGCTTTCGCCAAGAATCGATTCTCGCGCCAGCTCGTGCTGGCACTCTGCTGCACCGTCGCCGCCGGCCTTGCCGCCGTGTCGGCACAGGCCAGCGATCTGGAAACCATCGAACAGCGCGGCACGCTGCGTGTCGCGGTCCCGCAGGACTTCCCGCCGTTCGGCTCGGTGGGTACCGATCTGCAGCCGCAGGGTTATGACATCGACATGGCGCATTACCTGGCCGACCAGATGGATGTCGACCTGAAACTGGTGACCGTCACCAGTGCCAATCGCATCCCGTTCCTGCAGACCGACAAGGTCGATCTGGTGATCTCGAGCCTGGGCAAGAACCCTGAGCGTGCCGCGGTGATCGACTTCACCGACGCCTACGCGCCGTTCTTCCTCGGCGTGTTCGGTACGCCGGAAGCGGATGCGATCGACGATGCCTCGGGTCTCTCCGGCAAGACCATCGGTGTGACCCGTGGTTCGGTCGAGGACATGGAGCTTTCCGATCTGGCGCCGAGCGATACCACCATCCAGCGCTTCGAGGACAACGCCACCACGATCTCCGCGTTTCTTTCCGGCCAGGTCTCCTATATCGCCACCGGTAACGTGGTCGCGGCGCAGATCGCCGAGCGCAATACCGAGCGGGCGCCGACCATGGTCTTCCAGATCAAGAACTCGCCCTGCTACATCGGGCTGGCGCAGGACAACGGCGCACTGAAGGCGCGCGTCAATGCGCTGATCGAGCAGGCCAAGCAGGATGGCACGCTGGAATCGATGTCGCAGCAGTGGTTCCACACCGCGCTGCCCGACGACCTCTCCTCCTGAGCGGGTAACCGGTCATGACGCTGGATTTCTCCACGCTGCTACCGTACGCGGACGTGATCCTCGAAGGTCTGGTGACGACGCTATGGCTCACCGTCGTCACCACCGCTGCCGGGATTACGCTGGCGATCCTCGTCGCCTATGCCCGAGATGGTTCGCCGACCGGTAGCAGACGCATCGTCAGCCGCCTGCTGGGCGGCTATGTCGAGGTGACGCGCAATACGCCGTTCATCGTGCAGCTGTTCTTTCTCTATTTCGGTCTGCCGGCGCTGGGCGTGCCGATCAGCGCGACCGTCGCCGCGCTGCTGGCGATGATTCTGAATCTCGGCGCCTATACCGCCGAAATCCTGCGCGCCGGAATCGATTCGACGCTGACAGGCCAGCATGAAGCCGCCCGCGCGCTGGGGCTGTCGCGTCTGCAGAGTTTTCGACACGTGGTGCTGGTGCCGGCCTTCTCGCGGGTTTATCCGTCGCTGATCAGCCAGTGCATCATCGTGATGCTGGGCTCGGCGGTGGTGTCCCAGATCTCGGTGTTCGATCTGACCTACGCCGCCAACTTCATTCAGTCGCGCAACTTCCGTGGCTTCGAGGTCTATCTGGTGGTGACGCTGATCTATCTGCTGCTGGCGGTGGGTCTGCGGCTGGCGTTCGAATTCGTCGGGCGACGTCTGTTCGCGTTTCGCCAGGGAGGTTCGGCATGACCGATTTCACGCTGTGGGACATCGTGCGCAACCTGCTGCTGGCGGGGCGCTGGACGGTGGTGCTGTCGCTGATCGCCTTTGCCGGCGGCGCGATCGTCGGGCTGGCACTGACCCTGCTGCGGATGGGCGGGCTGAAGCCGATTCGCTGGCTGATCCGGCTCTATGTCGATCTGTTCCAGGGCACGCCGCTGCTGATGCAGCTGTTCCTGGCCTACTTCGGCGCCGCGGTGCTGGGCTTCGACGTCTCCGCCTGGACCGCGGCCAGCGTGGCGCTGACGCTGTTCACCAGCGCCTTTCTCTGCGACATCTGGCGCGGCTGCGTCGAAGCCGTACCCAGCGGCCAGTGGCAGGCGTCCCGCGTACTGGGGCTGAACTACCTGCAGTCGATGCGCCACGTCATCCTGCCCCAGGCGCTGCGCCTGGCGGTGCCGCCGACCGTGGGTTTCTCGGTCCAGGTCATCAAGGGCACCGCGCTGGCCTCGGTGATCGGCTTCGTCGAACTGACCAAGGCCGGCACCATGCTCAACAATGCGGCGTTTGCCCCTTTCACCATCTTCGCGCTGGTGGCGTTCGGATACTTCATCCTCTGCTATCCGCTGTCCCGCTACGCCCGTCACCTGGAGAAAAAACTCTATGGCGCTGGTATCCGTTAAAGACCTGCACAAGTCCTTCGGTGAGCTGGAGGTGCTCAAGGGCATCGATCTGGAGATCGAGGCCGGCGAGGTGGTGTCGATCATCGGTCGCAGCGGCTCGGGCAAGAGCACGCTTTTGCGCTGCCTCAACCAGCTCGAGCGTCACGACTGGGGCACGATTCATCTGGCCGATCAGCGCCTCGACGGCGGAGCGATGTCGCCGGGCGAGCTGAGCCAGAACGTCGGCATGGTATTCCAGAGCTTCAATCTGTTCCCGCACAAGACGGTGATCGAGAACGTGATGCTGGCGCCGGTGGTGGTCAAGCAGACGCCAAAGGCCGAGGCGCGCCGGATCGCCGAGCAGGTGCTCGACAAGGTCGGGATGTCCGAGAAGGTCGACGCCTATCCGGCCCAGCTCTCCGGCGGTCAGCAGCAGCGCGTGGCGATTGCCCGGGCGCTGGCGATGAATCCCAAGGTGCTGCTGTGCGACGAGGTGACCTCGGCGCTCGACCCCGAGCTGGTCGGCGAGGTGCTGCGCGTGCTGGAGGATCTGGCCCGGGAGGGGATGACGCTGATTCTGGTCACCCACGAGATGACGTTCGCCCGCGACGTTAGTCACCGGGTGGTCTTCATGCATCAGGGCCGCATCCATGAGTCGGGGGACCCGCAGACGCTGTTCACCCAGCCCAGGACGCCGGAGCTGAAACAGTTCATTGCGTCCGTGGTGTGAGCGAAGGGGCGTCGGACTCGCGTGAGCGGCCGATGCCCGGCGCCGGCGGCGGAATCGGTGATAGAGTGGCCTCAGTCAAGATGGGGAACGGATGCATGCAGGGCCATATCGGGCGCCAGCTACAACAACGCTTCAACGAATTGGCACCGCAGGAGCGGCGCGTCGCCAGTTTCATACTCGACCACTTCGAGGATCTCGCCGTCTACAGCGCGGCGGATCTGGCCCGCCTTTCCGGGGTCTCCAAGGCCACGGTGACACGGCTGTTCCGGCGACTGGGCTACGCCGACTTCAAGGCGGTCAAGGCCCACGCCCGCGAGCTGCGCCACTACGGTGTGCCGCTGGCGGCGGCCAGCGACGCCCTCGGCGAGGGAGCCGAGCGCTTTGCCCGGCACCTGGCCCGAGAGCAGGAAAACCTGCATCGCTGCCTGGAGAGAGTGTCGGCGACGGGATTCGATGCCGTGGTCTCGGCGCTCGATGCGGCGCCGCGGCTGGCGGTGGCGGGCTATCGCAACAGTTATCCACTGGCACTGCATTTCCGTCAGCAGCTGCTGCAGGCCCGGTCCGGGGTGGCGCTGTGGCCCGCGCCCAACCAGTCGCTGGCCGAAGAGATCGCGGAACTCGATTCGGCCGCCGTCGTGGTGCTGTTCGGCTTCCGCCGTCGGCCCCGGGTGTTCGACGCGCTGGTCGATACGCTCGCGGCGCGCGGACAGCGCTGCCTGCTGATCGGCGATGTCACCGCGTCACGTTACGACGACCGAGTGGCCTGGCGACTCGAGTGCCCGCTGGATAGCGTTTCGGCCTTCGATAGCTATGCCGCCCCGATGAGCCTGATCTGCCTGCTGGCCAATGCGCTGCTGCATCGTCGGCTGGCGACGGGGCGGGCACGGATCGACGACGTCACCGCGCTCTACGAATCGCTCGAAGAGCTGGCGCCCTGAACGGTGGTTGGGAAAAGCGCCTCGCCTGGCTCCCGAGTCATCGCCTGACGACTCGGGAGAGGCCCGCGAGCGGTGTCAGCCCTGCCAGCCGGTGGCCTGGGCAAACAGCAGCAGCGCCACGGCGATCGCGACCCAGGCCCCGAACAGCGGCAGGAAGAAGCGCACCCAGCGCTGCCACGGCACGCCGGCCAGGGCCAGGGTGGCCATGAAGTAGCCGGAGGTGGGGTAGAGGATATTGCCGATGCCGTCGCCCAGTTGATAGGCGAGTACCGCGGTCTGCCGGGTCACCCCGAGCAGGTCCGAGAGCGGCGCCATGATCGGCATGGTGACCAGCGCCTGACCGCTGCCGGAGGGCACCACGAAATTGAAGCCCAGCTGTGCGACGTACATGCCGAGGGCCGAGAACAGCGTCGGCAGGCCGCCGACCGCTGCGCCCAGGCCGTGGACCATGGTGTCGAGGACCTGGCCGTCCTCCAGCACCACCGCCACCGCGCGGGCGATACCGGCGATCATGGCGCCGACCATCACGTCGCGGAAGCCATCGTTGAAGCCCTCGCAGATCGTGTCGACCTTCAGGCCGGCGACCAGGCCCACGACAACGCCCATGACGATGAACAGGCCGGCCATCTCGAGCATGAACCAGCCCTGCGCCAGTACGCCGTACACCAGCGCGGCGAAGAAGGCGAGCGCGGTCAGCGTGGCGGCCTTCTGGCGACCGGTGGCGGCGGGTTTATCGGCATCCAGCGCATGCTGGTAGTGGCGCCGCTTGTCGTGTTCGGTGGCGTCGTCTTCGAGCAGACTGGCGCTGCCGTCGTCACGCACGCGGCGGGCGTAGCGCAGCACGAACACGATGGCCACCGCGAGCATGGCGACGAGCGCGATCAGGCGCAGGCCGAAGCCCGAGTAGAGCGGCAGGTTGGAGAGCTGCTGGCCGAGCCCGGTGTTGATCGGGTTGAGCACCCCGGCGGTGAAGCCGGCGGTGGTGGCGCACAGCGCGACCGCGGCGGCGACTACCGAGTCGAAGCGCAGCGCGATCATCAGCGGCAGGATCACCGGCACGTAGACCAGCGACAGCTCCTGGGTGCCGATCAGCGTGGCGATCACGGCGAACAGCGTCATCAGCACCGGAATGACCCACAGGCTGCGGCCGGCGAAGTGGCGGGTCAGGTTATCCACACCCAGTTCGATGATGCCGGTACGCCGCAGCACCGCGAACATGCCGCCGATGATCAGGGTGAAGAACACCACTTCGCCGGCGCTCATCAGGCCCTGGGGAATGGCGAGCAGAAAATCGGTCAGCCCGGTCGGGTTGGCCGCCACGTAGTGGAACGAAGCGGGATCGATGGTGGTGCGCCCGGCGGGCCCCGGCACGCGCTCGTAGACGCCGGCAGGAATCAGGTAGGTCGCCACGGCGGCGAGAACGATGAAGATGAAAAGAATGGCGTATATATGGGGTATATGAAACGATCGTTTCTTGTCGGGGCGAGGGGATCGCCGGGAGTGTGATTGGCTCATGGGCTCTGTGTCTTCTCGTTGGTGTGGCCGCGTCGGTGGTGCCGACGGAGAGAGCGGGTGCCAGCGGCGTCGCGCGCCGCCCCCGGATTTATTGCTGTTATCGTGCCCGATCGTCGGGGCTCGTCGGGCCCGTCCGATAGTTTCACAAACACGATGGTCAGGGGAAGTCTCGTTCCGCTACCGAGCCCCTGCGCTTACCGGGTCGCCATCAGTCGAGGAGAACTCATGCCGCAACGTTCCTACTACGCTCCCCACGGCGGCTTGCCACCGCAGAGCCAGCTGATTCACGGCCGCGCGGTCTTCACCGAGGCCTATGCGGTGATCCCCAAGGGGGTGATGAGCGATATCGTCACCAGTTTCCTGCCGCATTGGGAGAAGACCCGGCTGTGGGTGCTGTCGCGACCGCTCTCCGGCTTCGCCGAGACGTTTTCCCAGTACATCATGGAAGTCTCCCCGGGTGGCGGCAGCGAGCGCCCGGAGCCGGATAACGGCGCCGAGGGCGTGCTGTTCGTGGTCGAGGGCGAGATGGCGCTGACCATCGCGGGCGAGACGCACGCGATGGCGCCGGGCGGCTACGCCTACCTGCCGCCGGGCTGCGACTGGCAGCTGAGCAACGCGAGCGACGCGCCGGTGCGCTTCCACTGGATTCGCAAGGCGTACGAATTCGTCGATGGACTGGAGGCGCCGCCGGCGTTCGTCACCAACGAGCAGACGATCGCGCCCACGCCGATGCCGGATACCGAGGGTCGCTGGACGACCACGCGCTTCGTCGATCCCGCCGATCTGCGCCACGACATGCATGTGACCATCGTCACGTTCCAGCCGGGCGGGGTGATTCCGTTCGACGAGACCCACGTGATGGAGCACGGCCTCTACGTGCTCGAGGGGCGCGCGGTCTATCACCTCAACCAGGACTGGGTCGAGGTCGAGGCCGGCGACTACATGTGGCTGCGCGCGTTCTGCCCGCAATCCTGTTACGCCGCCGGTTCGACGCCGTTCCGCTACCTGCTCTACAAGGACGTCAACCGGCACATGAAGCTCAGCCTCTCCTGACGGCGATCAACGCTGTTCAGCCGAAGCGGGCCAGACGATAGGGCGCCAGCGGCGGCAGGTCGCGCGTCGATGAGGGGCCTGCGCCGCTGTCGGCTGCTGCGGCCAGATCGGCGATCAGCTCGGCGGTGATCGCCGCCTGGGTCAGGCCCAGATGGTGATGTCCGAAGGCCAGCAGCACGCGGCCGTCGCACACCCGGTCGATGATCGGCAGCGAGTCCGGCAGCGACGGGCGGAAGCCCATCCACGGCGTGGCGTCCCCGGCGTCGAGATCGGTCTTGAACAGGCCCCGGCTCAGGCGGTGCAACTGCCATGCCCGGCCCATGTTGGGCGGTGCCTCCAGCCCCGCGAACTCCACGGTGCCGGCCAGTCTCAGCCCGATCTCCATCGGCGTCATGATGAAGCGGCGCTCCAATGAGGTGACCGCGAAGGGCAGGCGCTCGTGCTCGCGGGGCAGCATCAGGTGGTAGCCGCGCTCGGTATCCAGCGGTACGCGCTTGCCGGTGAGCTGGGCGGTCAAAGCCGCCGAGTGGGCGCCACAGGCGATGAGCACCTGGCCGGCCTCGCGTTCGCCGGCATTGGTCGTCACGGCGACGCCTTTCGCCGTCAACCGAGTCGACTGCACGGTTTCCTGCTCGAAACGGACGCCCTGGCGCCGCGCGGCTTCCACCAGCGTCGTGACCACTCGCCACGGATCCAGCACATGGCCCGTGGCGGGAAAGAACAGCCCGCCCAGCAGCGCGTCCGAGAGCTGCGGCGCCGCGCGTTGAATCGCCTCCCTATCCCAAAGCTCGACCGGCACCTGCTGTTCGCGCATGCGCGACTCGAGCGCTTCCAGCCTGGCGTGCGACTCCGGCTTCTCGTAGACCAGCAGCGAGCCGTCCGCCTTGAGCAGGTGGCTGCCGTCGACCGATGCCAGCAGGCGTTGCCACGCCGCCAGGCTGCGTTCGTTGAGGGCGCGGATACCGGCAACGCTTTGGCGGAAAGGCGTCGGGCGCAGGTTCAGCACCAGCCGGGCCAGCCACGGCAGCGCCCGGGGCAGATATTTCCAGTCCAGCCGCAGCGGACCCATCGGGTCCATCAGCATGCCGGGCAGCGACGTCAGAATCGAGGCATCGGCGATCGGAAAGACCTGTTCCGTGGCCATGTGCCCCGCGTTGCCGTAGGAGGCGCCGCGGCCGGGTTCCTGCTTGTCGAGTACCAGTACCTGGTGACCCTGGCGCGCCAGGGCCAGGGCGCTGGTCACGCCGACGAGGCCGGCGCCGACGACGATGATATCGGCATCGGGCGAAGCCGAAGGCGGTGAGTCCGACATGCGCTACCTCATGACCAGAAGAGCAAGTGAATGCGTGGGGAACGCGCCTCGCATCAGGCGCTGCGCAGATTCTTTTCCAGCACCGCCGCGATGCCTTCGGCGGCATCCTTGATATGGCGTTCCAGCAGCCGGCAGGCGTCTTCCACCTTGCCGTTGCGCGCCAGTTCCAGCAGCTCGCGGTGTTCGAGTTCCGCCTTCTCGATCTCGCGGGTATAGACCAGCTGCATGCGGATATAGCGCCCGGACTTGGTGTTCAACTGGCCGATCATCGCCAGCGTCTCGGGCAGCCCGGAAGGCGCGTAGAGCGCGTGGTGAAACGCGAAGTTGTAGTCGCTCCAGTTGTCGATCTGGCTGCCGGAGTCGAGCGCGGCGTCGTACTGGCGCAGGACACTGCCGGCGTGATCGAGATCCGCCGTCGTCAGGTTCGGGATCGCGTAGCGCAGCACGTAGGTCTCGAGCAGCACGCGCAGATCGAACAGTTCGCGAATCGCCGCCACCGAGAGTTCGGTGGTGAAGGCGCCGCGATGGGCGTGAAACTCCACCAGCCCCTCGGACTCCAGGGTCAGCAGCGCCTCCCGAACGGGGATGCGGCTGACGTCGTAGTCCCTGGCCAGCGCATCCTGGCGTAGCTGGGAGCCGCCCTTGAACTCGCCGCCGAGAATGCGTTCGCGCAGATCGTCCGCCACGTACTGCGCTCGGGTCTTGAAAGTCGCCATGAAGTCTCATCGTGTCGCAGAATCTGGATATTGTATGCAATCCCTATGGCTCCCGCCGACTTTTCAGGCCCGTGCTCTGTTCGAGATCAGCGTTGCAAGATCGGTGTGGCAAGGCGGGCTCACGCTACCTCGAGCTGCGTCGACCACTGCGCGTACCATTCGCGAAACAGCGCGTACTGGGTTTCGACGTAGCGGCGCTGCGCCTCGCTCAGGGCATCGCTCGCGTTGAAGTGCAGTTCGTAGGCGCTGTCGCCGTTGAGCACCATCAGTTGCTTGTAATAGAGCACCAGATCCACGCCTTCGTCGAAGGAGGAGAGCACCGCCAGTGCGGACTCTAGCTCCTGGGCCAGGCGCCGGGCTTGGGGATCGCCCTTGGCGGCTTTCTGGCTCAGCGCGACCAGCTGCAGCACCTCTTTCGGCAGCGCGTTGCCGACCCCGGTAATGGCGCCGGTGGCGTTGCAGTTGACGAAACCGTGGAACACCTGGGTATCGACACCCACCATCAGGCTGACCTCGTCATCCTGGGAGGTGATGTGCTCGGCCGCGTAGCGCAGGTCGTCTGCACCGCCGAACTCCTTGAACCCGATCAGGTTGGGATGTTCGCGACGCAGCTCGAAGAACAGGTCCGCGCGGGTGGCGAAGCCGTAATAGGGGCTGTTGTAGATCACCGCCGGCAGCTCGGGTGCGGCTTGCAGGATCGCCGAGAAGTGCGCCTTCTGGGCCGCGGGGGCGGTACCGCGGGAGAGCACGCGGGGGATCACCATCAGCCCCTGGGCGCCGACCTTGGCTGCATGGGCGGCGTGGGAGACCGCCTCCTTCGAGTTGACCGCGCCGGTGCCGACGATGACGGGTACGCCGGCGGCGACCAGACGTGCCACGCCCTCCTGGCGTTCGGCTTCGCTGAGCAGGGGCCAGTCGCCCATCGAGCCGCAGTAGACCACCGCGCGCATACCGAGATCGACCAGTTCGCGCCCCTTGGCGACCAGCGCGTCGTAATCCGGCGTGCGGTCGGCGGTGCAGGGGGTCATCAGAGCGGGGATGCAGCCGGTGAAGATGGAGTCGTTCATGGTTGTCCTCTGGAATTCGTGAATGGCTTTTCAGGAATGGCTTTTCGGGAACGGCTACGACGCGGTGATACCCCAGGCAAACGGGTCGTTCTCGTCGATCAGCAGCGTGGCGTCGGCGGTCATGTAGGCGCTGCCGGTGATGAAAGGACGCACAAGCCTTTGCGCCTCGTCTTCCCATTCATAGCGCCCCTCGAAGCGGCTACCGGTAATGCTGGCCTGGACCCAGGTCTCGCCGGGTGCCAGCTTGCCATCGGCGGCGAGGCAGGCCAGCTTGGCGCTGGTGCCGGTGCCGCAGGGCGAGCGGTCGTAGGCCTTGCCGGGACAGAGCACGAAGTTGCGGCTGTCGGCCGGTTTGCCGGTCCCGGTGTCGTCGGCGGCGAACAGCTCGATATGATCGATGTGGCCGCCGTTCTCGCCGGTGATGTTTTGGGCGTCCAGCGCCTGGCGGATCGCCCAGGTAAAGGCCGTCAGCGCTGCCTCGTTGGCCAGGGTCACCGTCTGGTCATGCTCGTCGACCAGGAAGAACCAGTTGCCGCCCCAGGCGATATCGCCATGCACCACGCCGTAGCCGGGCACCTCCACCGGCACGCGCTGGCGATAGCGGTAGGCGGGCACGTTGCGCACCGTCACCGCGCCGTCCTGGTGCAGCGTGGCGCTGACCGGGCCGACGGTGGTGTCGATCCGGTGGTCGCCGGGCTGGATCATCCCGAGATGATGCAGCGACGCCACCAGGCCGATCGTGCCGTGGCCGCACATGCCCAGGTAGCCTGAGTTGTTGAAGAAGATCACCCCGCAGGTCGCGCCCGGCGTGACGGGCTCGCAGTAGAGCGCACCGACCAGCACATCGTTGCCCCGCGGTTCGAGCAGGCAGGCGCGCCGCCAGTGATCGTGGGATTCCCGCAGCGCATCGCGCTTCTCGAGGAGGGTCGCGCCCGGCAGGGTCGGGAAGCCGTCCATGACCAGCCGCGTCGGCTCTCCCCCAGTGTGGGAATCGATGACA
>NZ_CALFQK010000151.1:0-9624 GCF_937921195.1 uncultured Salinicola sp. | reverse complement strand
CAACCGGCGCGGACCTGCGGCAGGTCAAGGGCCAGGAAACCGCCAAGCGCGCGCTGGAGATCGCTGCCGCAGGCGGGCACAATCTGCTAAGGTAATATATACCTACACCGCGTAGGAAATTTCCCATGGATTGCGTCATCTACATTCGCTGGTCGAGCGCCGAACAGGCAAAGGGCTCCAGTCTCGAAAGGCAGCGCCAGGATTGTCGGCAGCACGCGGCCGACAATGGTTGGCGAGTGGTGGATGAGCTTGTCGACGATGGCATCAGTGCCTTCAAGGGCGAACATGCCTCAACGGGTGCCCTTGGAAGCTTCGTAGCCTCTGTCGAAGCCGGGCGCTTTCCGGACGGTGTCATCCTCCTTTGCGAGAAGATCGATCGTCTGTCGCGCCAGGAACCGGGCAAGGTGTTCCTCTGGATGATGAATCTCACGGAAGCCGGCGTGGTGGTTGCAACCGTCGACGGTTCGCGGCGCTATTCGAAGGGCAACTTCGACATGGCGAGCATCATCGAGGTGGTGGTCAAGGCGCAGCTCAGCCACGAGGAATCAGACAAGAAGAGCCAGAGATTGGCCGCTGCATGGGCGGCGAAGCGCCGCCGACTGAACGCGGGCGAGAAATTCGTGATGACCCGCCGCGCGCCAGCATGGCTCGAGGTCGTCGGAACACCCCCGGTCTTTATCCCGATTCCGGCTCGAGCGGAAATAGTGCGCCGTATATTCGAGGATACGGTGGCGGGGCTGGGCAAACAGCATATCGCCAGGAACCTCAACCTCGAAGGCGTTCCCACCTTCGGAAGGGCGGAAGCGTGGCACGCTTCGTATGTCCAGAAGATCCTTCGTAATCCGGCGGTGATCGGGGAGCTGCACACGGCCAGAAAGGCTCGTGGGACGAAGCGGTCGATGACCGGTGAGGTGGTCCTCGATTACTATCCGGTGATCGTCGATGCAGACCTTCACCGCCGCGCGATGAACGCGATGAGGGAGAGATCGCGGACATCGACAGGTCGCGGGCGGAAGCTGGTCAACCTCTTCTCGGGACTGGCCCGATGCGAAGCGTGTTCATCCAAGATGACATTCAGGGGGAAAGGCAGAAAGCAGCGAGCCGACGGATCGTGGGTGAACGAGGACTATCTGGTCTGCGACGGCTACCAGAGAGGCCGGGGGTGCGAGAACGGGGTGCACTATAATTACGCGATCTGGGAGCGCGGCATCCTCGATCCGATCATCTACGAGGCACTTCACGAGGATCACGCGGCATCCCAGTCGGAAGTGCGCGATCTCGAGATCGAGGTCGCTCGCTTGGAACGCGTCTGGGACCTTGCCAAGGCGAGAGCCGAGTCCGCCTTGCGCATCGCGATCGAGTCTGGAAGACACGAGGCACAGGCTGCCTGGGCGGAGATGGCTGAAGGCGTGGACCGTGCGCAGTCGGCTCTGGACGAGGCACGGGAGCGACTGCTCGAATTGGTACACACTCCCAGCAGGGAGGAACAATGGGCCCGCATCAATCGTCTGCGCGAATCCCTGCATGACGAGGACGAGGACTTGCGTTTCGAGGCACGGTCCAAGATTCGATCCGCGGTGCACGCCTTGGTGACCCAGCTCTCCTTCCATGGCCCCAAAATCATAGGCGTTACCATGACCGTCGCGGATGAATGGTCGGTGGTTATCGATTACAACGATATCCAAGGAGACACCGAATGGATCAGGGGGCGAATCGATCCCATTCGAGAAACACCGCAAGGGAAGTAGCGATCGGCCGGGAATGGTCGACCGATCGCCCTATCTTCAAGTGATCAGCTTACCCTGCGCGTCGAAGGGTATCGGCGTAGCTTCGACGACCAGCTCCTGCCCTTCGTCGTATCCTTTGCGGACAGCTTTGATGCGGACGCCCTGCGGAAGTGGGTCCGCAAGGTTCACCACTTCCGCGATCTCGCGCCCCGTCGCGGACGCCGGGACGGACTTTCGACCGGCTCCGAGCCTAATGCGACATTCTTGGAAGCGAACATCGTCACCGACCCGGAAAGTACCGGTCAGAGCGCCCGCTTTCCAGTACACCACGATGTTTGCGTCGTTCTCGAGATGGATGGACTGCGACTGATCGTCGTTCTGATAGATTGATCGAAGGGTGGCCTCGAGAGGTAGATCGCGTTGACGGATTGCGTGCACCAACAGGGGATGGACCTGTCCGACGGCACCGATTGACTCGAGCTCCGTCAATTGAGCCGAATGCCACAGAAGTTCCTCCCGAATATCTTCGAACGCTTCGTCGATCTCGGTGGTCGACTGGACCATGAACTCCGTCCTGTGAACCCGCAGGTCCTCTCGAACGTATTCGAGGGCCAGGACCGGCCCGGTATCTCGCGCATAGTCGACTTCCACCCTGCCGATCCCGATGCTCGCGTCGATACGCGCCCCCTTGCGGCGCTCGGCCGCCAACTTCTTCCGAAGATGTTGGCGCAATTCGGTGATTTCTTCGACCAGCATGTCACTGATGCGATCGATGTCGTCGATGCCGTCGAGGAGTTCACTGGTCGATTGGGCGATTTCATCGAGTGACGGTTCCGATCGCGAGATGACGCCGTAGAGGTCGACCTCGATCTTGCGCCCCAGCTTGAGCTTCACCGACAGCTCGTTGAGATGTTTGCGGTGCGGGTGCGGTTCGAGACGGAGTTGACCCTTGAGGTTGTCCAGGGCGCTGTCACCGCGAAGGGAGTTCTCGCGCTCGAGGATGAGCTTCATCAGCTGTAGATCCTTGGCGCTGTCCCAATGCATGGTCATTTGAATTCTCCGGAATGAAGTGAAGGAGCCTTTTCCCTCTTGGCTAAGACCCAGATTCTCTTCCTCATTCAGAGAAAACTTTTAAGAAATCTTGCGTTTCCATCCATTTAATGGAGACAGGCGGCCACGCCACATGTCCTCGGCCAATCCGGCTCAGACGCTTCTGCTAGATTGATCTGGCTGCGCCTTAGGTGGCGATTATCGCTTTTGGACGCAATGCCTCGAAACGGCGGAGGAATTCGGCCTTGGCATCCGCTGGAAGAAGGCCTCGCACCTTGATGTCTGCCGGTTCGATCCCGGCATCTTCTGCCCAATCGGCGCAACCTTGGGCCATCACCTGTATTTGCTCTGCTGCGAGCACTCGCAGGTCTGCCTTCTTGATGATGGGTCTCGCATCGCTTCGCAGCTGAAATCGCGCACTTATCGTAGCTTCGATGTCCGCCTCGATCGCTTTGTAATCAGGTAGCAGCTGCTTGAGGGGGCGTGTGATATCCCCGATGAAGGCTTCGGCGGCGTCATGCAGGAGAGCCTCGAAGGCGAAGTCCTCGACCGTCTCGCTGACGAGGATCGAGTGCTCGGCGACAGAGTAGAATGTCCTGCATTGTCCGGCATATCTGCACACATGCGCAAGCCCGTGCGCGATGTCGGCGATATCGAAATCACTGTTATGCGGGTCGAGCAGATCGAAGCGCTTCCCGCTGGCCAGCATGATCGTCGGTCCCTTGCGGGAGACGATTGCGAGATTGGGCGAGAAGAAATTCAAGTGAGCTCCTTTCGGCGGAAAATCGATTTCATCGGTTTGCTTCCGATCAACTTATAGGATGAAGTGAAATAATATCCAAAACAGCAGGGGATTTCCGTGAAACACCTTATAGTTCTGTCTGGTCCGATCGGCGTCGGTAAGTCGAGTTTTGTAGAGGCGTTGAAGCGTTTCGACGCCGAACGTGTCTCGACCCGCGCCCACATTCTCGAGACCACCGGTTGCCAGAACGAGCGAGGAGCCCTTCAGGATGCGGGCGACCGTCTGGATCTCGAGACAGGCGGGACCTGGGTCGCCGACGCGCTGGAACCCGTCGTCGAGTCATCCGACACCTCGATCCTCATCCTCGATTCCGCCCGTATCGCCAAGCAGGTAGAAGCATTGCGATCAAGGTTTGGCGAGAAGGTGATCCACATTCATCTCTATGCCGACGATGACGTCCTGGAGGCCCGCTACAAGAACCGCGAAACGGACGTTCGGGAGTTCGAGTCCTACGCCAAGGCCGCGGAACACGGCACGGAAACACAGGTGCCGACCCTCGCCGCAATCGCAGATCTGGTGCTTGATGCCACTGCCGCGACCAGCGAGGATCTCGCCGTCACGGCCATGGCCTGGCTCGGACGGCCAGCTCTTCCTCTGCAGCGCACGTTGGATGTCATCGTGGGTGGACAGTACGGGAGCGAGGGCAAGGGCAACGTCTGCGCTCATCTCGCGGAGAACTACGATTGTCTGGTGCGCATCGGGGGCCCCAACGCCGGCCACCGGGTGGCTGACCCCAACTACAAATATGTCCAATTCCCCTCGGGTTCGCAGTCGAACCCGAAGGCGAAGATCGTCATCGCAGCCGGTTCGACGCTCTGGCTGCCGCAGCTCGAATTGGAAATGAGCGACCACGACGTGACCCCGGAGAGATTGACGATCGACCCACAGGCCATCGTGATCGAGCAGGAGGACCGGGACATCGAGGATGGCGACAAGGAGGGCGGCCTCAACAGGATCGCCACCACCGCGCAGGGTGTAGGTGCGGCAGCGGCTCGCAAGATCCTGAACCGCGGCGAGCCGATCTTCGGGCCGGCGGTGCGCCTTGCGCGCGACGTGGAACGTTTGAGGCCCTTCGTGCGACCGGCGCGCGAAATCATCGAAGCGATGCTCATGGAGGGTCGACCGGTTCTTGTCGAAGGCACCCAGGGGACCGAACTCAGCATACATCATGGCCGATATCCCCATGTCACGTCGCGCGAGACGTCCAGTTCAGGCTGTCTCGCGGACGCGGGCATCTCGTTCGCGGTCGTTCGTGATGTCATCATGGTCGTACGTACCTATCCGATACGCGTCGGAGGCCCTTCAGGAGCCATGGGACAGGTGATCGACTTCGAGACGATCCACGAAAGATCGAAGGTACCGCTCGAGGAGTTCGGCACGACCGAAAGAGGAACCATATCGAATAAGCCTCGCCGTGTCGCCGAGTTCGACTGGGCGCGGATCCGTCGCTCGGCGCAGTTGAACGGTGCGACCAGGATCGCCCTTACCTTCGCCGACTACTTCGGCGTCGAGAACCGGGAGGCAACTGACTACGACGAACTGAACGACCGGACGCAGGAATTCATCAGGAAGCTGGAGATGGTAACGGGTGTGTCGGTCGACTACGTGTCCAAGGCGTTCGCCAAGGACGGCGTGCTGGAGAAAGGAAGCTGGGCTTGAAGGTCGAAACTCTCGTCGAGACGTATCCACGCCTCTATCACATGGCCCACGAAGGGGCGTGGCCCGCCATAAAGGAACATGGGCTGCTCAGTGTGGAAGCGCTCCTCGACCTGTATGGCATCGAGGGGGAGGATCGCGACAGGCACTTCGCCAGGCATCGCCCTGAGAACGTTACGATCACGCGGGAGGGATTGCCCGGGGCAGTTTTGCGTGACCAGAAGCCGATGCGTGACGGCGCACTTGCGAAATGTCTGCAGGACGGACTTGAACCCGCTGATTGGTATCGTACGCTGAACTCCAAGTCGTTCTTCTGGCTATCGCGTCAGCGTGTCTGGAACCTCCTCGGCGCGCGAGCCTATCGTGGAAGGAAGCAGACGGTCCTCACGTTGGATACGAAGCGATTGGTGGTAGCGTACCACGACCGCATCCTCCTCAGCCCAATGAACAGCGGCTCGACCATCTACAGGCCTCTCCCACGTGGCAAGGACACGTTCAAGCGCATCGGGGACTTCCCCTTCGACGAACGCCGCAAGGCGGGACGCAACCCCTATGGAAATGTGGTCGAACTCGTCGTGGAAGGAGGCGCACCCGATATTTCGCAGTTCGTTCTCGCAGTGCACGAGGCCGAGAACGACACAGTACTCGGCGAGCTATGGCGGAGCCCTGAGGCCACCGATGACGACCGCCCCTAGGCTTCGACGCTCGCGAGGCGTGCCGGGCGGCCTTCCTTGCGCAACACGTCTGCGATATGGCTGGTCAATCCCACTTCGCCCTGCACCAGAATGCCCGTCCCGGGCGGGATTTCCGACAGGAGTTTGCGCAGCGCAGGCAGGCCGCGAGAGACATCGAAATCGAGCCATTCCTCCGTCGTCCCGCTCACGATTACACGGCTGGTACTGACGCTCCGACCCTGATGGAGCTGCACGCACCACGCGGTCCGCCCGTCGTGCACCCATTCGAACCGGACCGGGCCGAGTGCCAGTGTCAGGCGTCGGTTGAGATTCTCGATATCGGCTCTGACGGAGGGCGGAAGGTCCGTGGGCTGAACCTTGCCTGTCATGAAATCGTCCCCTTCGCCCTTCACGCCCTCGATGACGAGTTCGCCATCGGCGGTCGCGATGGCCGCGCCCGAGTATCCAGCTGCCACCGCTTGCTGAGACAGCACCGAAGCAATTCGATCGCCTTTCGGATCCTCCTTCTGCATCAGGGTGAAGGGATCGACCCATCCCTTGACGGTTGTATAGAGGCCCGGTTGTTGTTCTGTGGGGCAGGTACGTGTCCACACTTCGAGGTCACCGGTAGATCGGCCGAAGGCGAATGGTCGCACGCGCCTGGGAATGGCGAGGGTGTGCGGAACGCGTGCGCCGGCGAGATGCGCGATCACTAGCCCGAAGGCCTTGTCACCGATCATACGGCTGAAGTTGTTGGGCCATCCGATCGACGTGTGCGACACTTCCGGCACGCCCTCTTCATGCTCCCAGAGGAGGGTATGGGTCTGCTTCCAGCCCATCGGCCGCGGATGGATGCTGAATTCCGTCCGTTCGCCCGCTGCTGCGTCTAGATCGGGGCGGAAACCGTAGACCAGTTCGAAGAGCGCCATGCCCTTTTCGAACGGCATCGACGCTGTTCCCGGTTTTTCAACGCATCGCGGCGTGTCGTCGGGTGAGAACTCGAGCGTCTGCCCCTGAAGGACGCCCGAGACGCCCCCGTCGGATACGTCCACGGTCTCGTTGACGATGGTGTGCAGGCCTTCGCCCGTCAGGCGCCGCACGGTGTCGAAGGCCTCGCGCGCGCTGACCAGCCCATATACGAATTCGCGGCTGCGCGGATCGCTGGGGAGATAGCTCCGTACGTTGACGGATTGATCCGCGCTGGCAGCAAGAAGTGTCTCTATCGCCTCGAACGGGTCGAGGAACAGTTGGTTGGGCTCGTGACCGGCGATCCGAGAGTTGCTCTGTCGTGGATTGCCGTTCGAGGGGCGGAAGGCGACGAACTGGGCGACATTGCCGCGTTCGGCCAGAGAATCGAGAATCGCGTCCTTGTGATGCATGATTGCTTTTCCTTCGCTTCTGTACGTTACGGCTGCAACCTCAATCGGAAGTCTGTGCGCTGCTTGTCGGCTGCTTGACCTTGTCAATCACCCTATCCATCGTGGACCGCATGGGAGTGATCGTATGAATGCATTCGTCTTTCTCGCCCCGGAAGGTTGGCGGGGCTATTCGCTGCTCTACGATGGAAGGGATCTTCCTGAGGATCTCGGGCCGTGGCAGGTCTTCAGGAATGTGCGTGTCCACCCCGACGATGAGCCTTATGGGGCCCTGTCGGAGGGGCGAGCATACGTTCACCGTTCACAGGACTCGCTCCGAGGCGAAGAGTAGCGGAAGCGGGTGCCCGCACGCGCCGTCGCTTGTCGCGCTACAGCTCGGCAATGATGGGTTCGAAACATCCAACTCGCAATGGACATCGAGCGCGCAAGCCCCTATCTTGGCAACATGGCAAGTTTGATGACCGTCAAGGAACAGAGGAAGGCCGGTCGCGCGGCCCGCATGGTCGGCGGATATTCGAAGCTCATCGAAATGCAGTCGGAACGCCGGAAGACCACTGCTGCGCATGGAGTCCGTGACTCCGGTCAGACGCGGAAATCAGGTGGTAACACTGCAGCGGACACTGCCGGCTCGACTCACCCTAGCGTAGCCTGAACGTGAACTTCACGCTCGGCTTCTTCGCCAGCGTATGCATTCTCCTACCCGGTCTCGTAGCCGTGGCGGCCTTCAACCAGAAGTCCGGCCTGGCCGGCGTTCGTCGTCTCGAACAGCCCCTAACCTCGGTCCGCACACTGGTGACCGCGATCTGCCTTTCGCTCGCCGTGCATTTCCTGGCGTTCATCGTCGTGGAGCTCGGCCTCGCCCTCGTGATCGATATCGCTTCCAGACGGGATGCACTTGATATCGGCCCCGCCATCGACAACCCTATCACCGCCTTGGTCGAAGTCGTTACCAAAGGCATCCCGATGGGAGGGGGTACCGTGTTCGCCCTCGCTGTAGTGTCCGTGCTCGAAGTCTTCGCAATCGTCGGTTTCATCTCGCGAGATCCCTTTGACCTGCTTGTCGAACCATTCGATCTGGGCGGTCACGGCTGGCTGTTCCAGCACGTGGTTCGTCCGGCCGAGAACGGATACATGCCGATCGGCCACGTCTTCACCAAACCGCATTCCGATGGATACGCCCTGGCATATCTGGGGCTGATCGTGGACATCAGGCATGGACCGGACGGTAGCGTCCTGTCGGTAGCATTGTCACGTCCGGAGCGTTTCATCTACCGTCTCGGGGAGGATGCCACCCCGCCCGTTCCCGCTTGGCGGGTGAACGAGGACGAGGAGCCCGTACGCTCGAGCGCCTACAGGTCGTTCGACCGGGAGCTCGTGGGCGGTGTGGTAGCGATCTCCGGTGAGCAGATCGCGAACATCAGTGTCCACAACGTCGAGAAGATGCTCATCGACGAGGTGGCCGGAGAGGACGAGGCCGAGGAATGACGGACGTACTTCTCGTGCTCGGCAGTATCGTCTTCGCATGCGCGGCTCTTCTGAACGTCGTCTATGGACTGTCGCACTTCACCGCATCGTTCATCCTCCGGCCCTTGCCGACGGCTGTCGCCGCATTCTCGTTGTCCGCCCTGTGTTCGCTCTTCTTCTGGTGGATGGCCGGTTCGGACAGCCCTCTGGCGTACATCGCGCTGTGTTTCTCGTTGCTTACCTATCCGGTGTACTGGCTGGTTTCGCTCTGGGCATGGCTGACTTCCCGGGACGAAGACCGGAAGTCCGCTCATGCGATACGTGCAGAACTCGCTGACAGATACGGGGAACGGGGCCCGGAGTCGCCTGGGTGGTATCCCCAGGCGCTCTACGATATCGAGAGGGTGGCGAGGCGACGGACCTACGAGGCCCCCGCGACGGACTGACATCCGGTCCGGTGCGATTTCGAAGAACGCGCCAGGTTCTTCCTGAGCTCTCTGATCGAGACCGGTGCTCCGATCGTGACCTGCCCTCCATGCCCGGGGTTCGCGACATTGCTGGCGATGCCCGAGGGGTGTGTAGGAACGGGGGTGAGCATTCAAGGGAGGCGAGCAAGGATCTCGCTCCTCGAGCGCCTCTTGAAGCGGTTGGCGGTCACTCGTGCCTCTCCGATGTGAGCCGACGACAGGTTCGGAATGATCAGTCGCAGGTATTCCCGGGTCAGCTTCAGATCGTCCTCGGGTGCCCTGAAGCTTTGGGCTGGTAGGGGCGGAAAGCCGTGGATGTCCGTTAACGTGCAGCCCAGATTCTCGAAGGCGGCTTCGAAGTCACCGATCAGCATCCTGGCCCATCGGTGCCTGATGGCGAACCTCACG
>NZ_CALFQK010000150.1:0-43323 GCF_937921195.1 uncultured Salinicola sp. | reverse complement strand
TGGTCGCCCTCGACGACAGCGACGAACAGGCCCGCCGGCAGCGAGAGTCGGCCTCGATCCGCCCCGCTCTCCGGGCCGCTGTCGCTGGAAGAGGCCGTGCGTCGGGGACTGGCCATCAACCCGGCGGTCCGCGCGGCGATCGCCGATGCCGACGCCGCCGGTACCGAGGTGGATATCGCCGAATGGGGCTACTTCCCCACCGTCGATCTCTCGGCGGGCCCGGAAGAGTTTCCTTTCAGCGAGTTCGGCTACGACGCCTCGGCCCGCCAGATGCTCTACGACTGGGGCCGCATCGACAGCCAGGTTGCCAGCGCCAGCGCTGCAGAGCGCGAGGCTCGGCGGGCGCTCGGCGTGGCCGAAGAGGAGGCCGCGCTCGATATCGCCGAGGCCTACCTGGACATCCTGGCCGCCAGAAATCGACTGGAAGTGACCCAGCGTTATGTCGACGAGCTCGAGGCGCTGCGCAGCCTGACCCGGGACCGAGGCAGCAACGGTTATACCGACAGCAGCGAACAGGGGCGCGTGGCACTGGACCTGGCCCAGGCCCGCGACGAACTAGCGACGGAACGCGGTTCGCTGAACGACGCCCGCCAGCAGTTCCGGGTGCTGGTCGGCGTCTCGCCGGATGCGCTGGATGCGCCCGATCCGACGACCCTCACCGATCGCCTGGATGACGCAAGACTGGAACAGTGGATCGTGGCGGCGCCGGCCTACCGGCAGGCCGTGGCAACCGCCGAACAGGCCCAGGCCGACCTGGACGAGACCCAGGCGTCGTTGAAGCCGCAGCTCAACCTCGAAGGCTCGCTGGAGCGACGCCAGATCGGCGGCGAGCTGCAGAACGACTCGGTGATCGGGTTCCGCCTGCGCATGGATACGCTGCAGGGGCTGGCCAACTTCCAGCGACCGGACGCCGCCCGGCAAAGGCTCGAGGCGGCCCGCTATCGCGTCGACGACCAGCGCCGCGAAATCCGCCGCAGCGTGCTGACCCTGATCGAGAACGCCGAGGTCTACCGCCAGCGCCAGCAGGCGCTGTCCGACCAGGTCGAGGAGGCCCAGTCCGTGGGCGATCTCTACGACGACCAGTTCTCCGTGGGGCTGCGCGACGTCAACGACCTGTTGACGATCCGGCAGGAAGCGTTCTCGGCCCGCCGCCAGTTGATCGACCTGGAGAGCCAGCAGAAGCGCATCCAGTATCGCGCCGCCTCGCAGCTGGGGCTGATCAACCCGTTGATTACAGGCCGCCTGGGAGGTGACGCCCCATGAGCCTTTCCGCCTCCGAACGTTTCACGGACCCGGTCGACGAGAGCAACGACCCGCTGCGGGAAGGGATGGTGCTGTTATGTCGTCGCCTCGACCGCCCCACCTCCCTGTCGGAGCTCGGCGACGGGCTGCCTTTGGAGCAAGGACGGCTACCGCTGAGAGAAGTCTCCCGCGCCCTGCGCCGGGCCGGGGTCAGCGCCCGCGTGAGCCGACGTTCGCTGAAGGATATCTCGCCGCGATTGCTGCCGGCGCTGCTGATTCTCGACAACGGCGATACGGCGCTGCTGGAGTCGCTGGATGCCGGGGAAGCCCGCATCGCCCTCCCCGAAGCCGACGGCGGCGAGGAGATGCTGACGCCGGAAGCGCTGGACGCCCTCTACAGCGGCACGGCGATCTTCGCCCGGCCGGCCGCCCGCAGCGACGACCGCGCCGGCAACTTCGCCCAGGCGGCCCCCAAGCACTGGCTGAAGGAGCCGCTTAGAGCCTGCTGGCCCGCCTACGCCGAAGTCGGCGTCGCCGCCCTGGCCGCCAACGTCCTGGCGATCTCCACCGCGCTGTTCGCGATGCAGGTCTACGACCGGGTCGTTCCCAACGCCGCCTTCGATACGCTGTGGGTGCTGGCCAGCGGCGTGGCGCTGGCCGTGCTGCTGGAGTTCCTGCTCAAGGGGCTCAGGGCGCATCTGCTCGAGGTGATCGGCAAGCGTCTGGATCTCGAACTCTCGTCGAAACTCTTCGAACAGGCGGTCCGCCTGCGTCTCAACGCCAAGCCAGCCTCCACCGGCGCCTTCACCAGCCAGGTGCGCGAGTTCGAATCGGTCCGCGAATTCTTCACCTCCGCCACCGCTGGCGCCATCAGCGACCTCCCCTTCGTGGCGCTGTTCGTGTTGATCATCGCCTGGATCGGCGGCCCGGTGGCGTGGGTGCCGGTGGCCGCCATCGCCGGCATGATCCTCCCCGGGCTGCTGCTGCAGCGCCATCTGGCCAGACTGGCGCGCGAGAACCTGCGCGAGGGTGCGGTCAAGAACGGCGTGCTGCTAGAGTCGCTGGATCAGCTCGAGACCGTCAAGGCGACGCGGGCCGAGGGCAGAAACCTGGCGCTGTGGGAGTCGCTGTCGGCGCAGCTCTCCAACGCCTCGATCCGGCTGAGGGCGGTCACCAGCATGCTGACCCATTCGGCCTCGTTGCTGCAGCAGCTGGGGTATGTCGGCATCGTCATCGTCGGCGTCTATCGCATCAGTGCCGGCGACATGACCATCGGTGCGCTGATCGCCTGCTCCATCCTCGGCTCGCGGGCCATCGCTCCGATGGGCCAGACCAGCGCCCTGCTCGCCCGTTGGCAGCACGTCAAGGCGGCGGTCGAAGGGTTGGACGAACTGATGCAGGCTCCCAACGAAAGCGGGGCTGGCCAGAAAGTCCGCAAGCCCCGGCTCCACGGCGACTATCGCCTGGAAGAGGTCGTGGTCCGCCATCACGAAGAGGGGCCGGCCGCGCTGAAGATCGAAGAACTGACGATCGAGGCGGGCTCGCGGATCGCGCTGCTGGGCGGCAATGGCGCCGGGAAATCGACGCTGCTGCGGCTGCTTTCGGGCTTCGTCGAGCCGACCGCAGGCCGGGTGATGCTAGACGACATCAATATCACCCAGATCGAATCCGCCGACCGGCGTCGGGCGATCGGCTATCTCCCCCAGGACATCGCGCTGTTCTACGGCACCCTGCGGGACAACCTGACCCTGGATGGCGCGGCCTACGAGGACGAGGAGATCTTCCAGGCGCTGGACGGCGTCGGCCTGGGCCGCTTCGTGCGCAGTCACCCCCAGGGGCTGGAGCTGCCGATCGCCTCCAGCGGCAGCGTCTCCGGCGGGCAGCGTCAGGCCATCGGCCTCGCCCGGCTGGTGCTGCAGGACCCCCGCATCGTGCTGCTGGACGAGCCCACGGCCGCCTTCGACCAGAACAACGAGAAGCGCGCCGTGGCATTCCTCAAACGGTGGATGGAGGGCCGCACGCTGATCGTGTCGACCCACAAGAAGCCGCTGCTGGAGCTGACCGATCGCGCCATCGTGCTGCGCGACGGCAAGCTGGCGATGCAGGGCAACCTCGATCAGGTCGTGCAGGGCAATCGGGTCGCCTCCGGCAGCCCGACCCCGCGGGAGGGACGCTAGATGGCCACGACACTCAGCGACCAGCAGTTGCAGCGGCAGCTTGGCGACCCACGGGCCAACCTGCGTCATCCGCTCGCCCGCCCCGTGGTATGGGCCGTCCTGGTCTGCCTGCTCAGTTTCATCGGCTGGTCCGCCTGGGCGCACATCGCCGTGGTGACCCACGGCGAGGGCCGCGTGATCCCGGTCAGTCGCATCCAGTCGATCCAGAGTCTGGAAGGCGGCATCATCGATGAGCTCGAGGTGCGCGAAGGCGACATCGTCGACAAGGGCCAGCTGCTGGTCAAGCTCAGCGGCACCCGCTTCCGCAGCGCTTACCAGGAGACGGAAAATCAGGTCCAGGCGCTGAAAGCCGCCATTGCCAGGCTGCAGGCCGAAGTGCTCGAGGCGGATAGCATCGACTTCCCGGCGGATGTCGATGCCCAGAGCTCGCTGGCCCGGTCCGAGCGCGAACTGTTCCACGCCCGCAGGGAGAAGCTGCGCGAGGCCACCGGCTCCCTGGATCACGAGATCCAGATGGCCAGCCGGCGGCTGAACCTGATCCAGCCGCTGGTCGAGCGCAAGGCAGTCAGCCAGATGGAGTCGCTGCAGCTACAGCAGGACATCGCCTCGCTGCGTGGCAAGCGCGCCGAGATCCAGAACAGCTACGTGCAGGATGCCTACACCGAACTGACGGACAAGAAGGGGGAGCTGTCGTCGCTGGAGCAGGTTCTGGTGCAGCGCCAGGACCAGTACCAGCGCACCGAACTGCACTCGCCGGTGCATGGCCGGGTCAACGCGATCAACTACACCACCCGGGGTGGCGTGGTGCCCCCGGGCGAGACCATCATGGAAGTGATCCCGCTGGAGGACCAGCTGCTGCTCGAAGCCAAGATCAAGCCGCAGGACGTCGCCTTCCTGGCGCCCGGGATGCCGGCCAGCGTCAAGATCACCGCCTACGATTACACGATCTACGGCGATCTCGAAGGGACGGTCGAGCAGATCAGCGCCGATACCATAGAAGAGGAGACACCCCGGGGCACGGAGTCCTACTACAAGGTCTACATCCGCACCGAAAGCGGCTCGTTGACGCACAATGGCAAGGACCTGCCGATCATTCCCGGCATGATCGCCCAGGTCGATATCCAGACCGGCGAGCGCAGCGTGCTGGACTACCTGCTCAAGCCGCTGCTGAAAGCGAAACTCTATTGAACGTTTCGTGATTGACGGTCTCGAGACGGACGCTTGCGAGATTGAAGTTGGCGAGATTGAAGTTGGCGAGATTGGAGCTTGCGAGCGCCGTGCGACGACGCCCGCGGCACCGGCTTACCGATGTTCGGCGAGCCAGCGCTCGGCCTGCCGGCGCAGCGCCTCGTCCGAGCTGCGATCAGCTCGCGCCTGCCCGGCCACGGCCCGCCGTGCGTACTCCAGCGCTTCGGCATGCTCGCCTTCGTCCTCCAGATACTGGGCATAGTAGAAGTTGGTATCGATGCCGTCGGGCCGGATACCCACCGCCTTCTGCAGCAGCTCCCGCGCCTTGTCCGAATCGCCGAACGCAATCGGCCAGCCCGGCGCGTGCTGGTAGAGTGCGCCCAACGTCACGTAGGCCGAGCCGTTCTCGCCCTGAGGGTCGATGGCGATCGCCTTCTCCAGCGCCGTGCGCGCCCGCTTGGCCAGGTCCAGCGCTCCCAGGCCGCCCTTCGCCTTGGCGTAGGACGCCAGCACGACCCCCTGGGCCGTCAGCACCTGGGCGTTGTCCGGTTGGTTCCTGGCCAGTGCATCGGCCTCGTTGGCCAGGTCCTCGAACGCCTTCATGCGGGCATCGCCCTGCATCTGGTATTCGACGTTGCCCCACCGCTGCATGAGGGAGAACAGGGTCGGGTCCGGCGTTTGCGCCACGGCGGCGGTCGCCGCGAACAGGAGAGCCAGCACCAAGCCGACCTGCAGCACCGGCCGGCGCCAGGGGCGGTGACAGCAAAAGCGCTGCCACGACTGTCGTTCCATTGCCGCAATACCTGAAAGAGCCATCGGTGCCACTCCTGAACGGGCCATCGTTGCAATCTAACGAGCGTTTGAATTCACCACTATAGGGTTTTAGTCGCATGGCTGGCCCGATAGCGACCTCCCGTTCCCGTCCACGGCGCGAGGACGGGCGGCGGGATGACGTTTTTCCGCCTCTTTCTGCCTCGTGGATTAACCCACATGAAAAGTCCGGCCGATTCCGCGCCCTTCTTAATCTGTGTTACCACCACCGTTTTCCGATTCGACTAGCTTCAGGAGGCGTCAAGGAACCGACCACCTTCTCTCCTGGAGACGACCCATGTTTCAGCACTCATCGAAACTTCAATATCCCGTCAAGGTAGACAAGCCCGACCCGCAATTCGCCATGCTGCTGCAGCAGGCCATCGGCGGTATCGAGGGCGAGATTCGCGTCGCCATGCAGTATTTCTTCCAGGCCATGGGGGCCCGGGGAGACGATCGTATCCGCGATCTGCTGATGTCCACCGCGACCGAGGAACTCTCCCACATCGAAATGCTGGGTCATGCCGTGGCGCTCAACCTGGAGGGAGCGCCGGTCTCCTATCAGGAAGAGTCCGCCAAGGATCCGATCATCAACGCCATCCTCGGCGGCGCCAATCCCCGCCATCTGCTGTCGTCCGGGCTTTCCGCCATGCCGGTCAACGCCAACGGCGTTCCGTTCGATATGAGCCATGTCTACGCGACCGGCAACGTCGCCGCGGACATGATGGCCAATGTCGCGGCCGAGTCGGGAGGTCGCGTGTTGGCGACCCGCCTGTACAACTGGACGGACGACAAGGGAATGCGGGACTTCCTGTCGTTTCTCATCGCTCGCGACACCTATCACCAGCAGCAGTGGCTCGCGGTCATCGAGGAGCTGGGCGGTTTCGAGAAAAACCTGCCGATCCCCAACTCGACTCCGGAAGCTCACGAGGCCACCGAGCACTCCTACTACTATCTCAATACCTTGACCGACAAGCAGGCGCCCGAGGGGCGTTGGAACCGGGGACCTTCACTGGATGGCCGAGGGGAGTACTCGACACGAGACAAGCCGGAACCGGAGGGACAGGTTCCCTCGCTGGGCAAGGCCAGGAAGCACTCCGGCGCTCAGAAAGAGCAGATGTAGTCGAAGATCGCCCGGCAGCGCTTCCCGTGACGCGCCCACTCCCGAGGGTGGGCGCTCGACCCGGCGCATTGCGGTTCTCCACGCCGGGTGAAAATGCCGGTAGCGACTATTCTCATGGATGAGTGGCGGCTCCAGCCGCCTGACGAGGTAGGTAGCCGTGTCCCAGACGACGGTGGCAAAGACACTCCCCCCTCCCGATAGCGATTCCGCCAACTGGCTGCCACGATTGACCGTCGACTGGCCCTGTCCCGCCGCGGATCCCGAGTCGCTGGCGCGACGTCTTCGGCATCTCGTGGCATCGCGACTCGACCGGCTCGATCTTCCCGCACAGGGAAAAACGCTGGCCCGATGGCAACATCTGTCGGATATCGCCGCGCTCGATCTCGGTCTGGCCAAGCTGTTCGAGGGCCATACCGATGCACTGGCGATTCTCGCCGAGATATCCCAGCCCAGCCGCTATCCCGCCACGGCACGCTGGGGCGTCTGGGCGGCGGAGCCGCCTTTCGCCCGCCTGACGCTGAGGCGGGCATCCGAACGGTCGGGAGCGCTGGTCGATGGCAACGACGTCGTTCTCGACGGCACCAAGGCGTGGTGTTCCGGGGCGCACGCTGTCACTCACGCCCTGGTCACCGGCTGGCTCGAGGAGACACCCTGCCTCGCCGCCGTGGAACTCTCCCGGCCCGGCGTTCAGGTGACCCAGCGAGGCTGGTCGGCCGTGGGCATGGCCGCCACTGCCAGCGTCGAGATCGAGTTCGAGAACGTCGAGGCCACCCTGGTCGGCGATCCCGGAGCCTACCTTCGGCGCCCCGGCTTCTGGCAGGGCGGTATCGGCGTTGCGGCATGCTGGTGGGGCGGTGCGCGGCGCATCGCTGAGACCCTGCTGGCGGGAGCCAACCCGGAAGATCCCCATCGCCTGGCCCATCTCGGCATGGTGGAGGTGGCGCTGCACAACGGCGCTTCGAGGCTGCGCGAGGCTGCCGCCTGGGTCGATGCTCATCCGCAAGAGAACGCCCGTCTTCTCGCTCTCTCGGTCAGGGCCGCGATCGACGACATGGTCGCCACGATCATCGAGCACGCCGGGCGGGCGCTGGGCGCCGCGCCCTACTGCCGCGACGCGGCCTTCGCCCGGATGATGGCGGACCTGCCGGTCTTCGTCCGCCAGACCCATGCGGAGCGGGATCTCGAGTCGATAGGCCGCGACCTGCTGCAGCGGCGCCAGGAGAACAAGGCGACGGCCCCCGGTGACGTCCCCTCTCACCATGGATGGAGATTGATGTCATGAATGACGACGCAGTGGGATCCGAAACAGCCTCGGCCGCCGATGACCGCCGAATCGTCGGCAACGGCACGCCGCTCGCCGAGTGGCGGCAATGGCAAGGGCTCTCGGCGCTTCCCGCGGTCGATGCCGGGACGCTGGTACCCGTCGGCTTCCGCGCCGTGGTGGTCGCCCCTCATCCCGACGACGAGATTCTCGGCTGCGGCGCGCTGCTGCAGCAGTGGTCGGCACTGGGTCGCGAGCTGTTGATCGTGGCGGTCACGGAGGGGACCGGCAGTCACCCCGGCTCTTCCTCCTGGCCGCCGGAGCGGCTGGGACGGATACGCCCCGAGGAGAGCCGGCGGGCGTTGTCGCGGCTCGGTCTCGAGGAGGTGGACGTCATCCGGCTGCACCTCACCGACACCCGGGTCGGCGAGGAGAGCCATGAATTGGCCTATCGCCTGCATCGACTCCTGCGGCCCGACGACGTCCTCGTCACCACCTGGCGAGGTGACGGTCACCCGGACCATGAGGCCACGGGGCGCGTCTGCGCCCGGCTCGCCGACGACCGCCGCCTGGCGCTGGTCGAACTGCCGGTCTGGATGTGGCACTGGGCCGAGCCTGGCGACAGCCGTGTCCCCTGGCACCGGGCCCGGCGCGTTACCGTCGATGACGATCAACTTGCGCGCAAGCGAGCGGCGATGACCGAGCACGCCAGCCAGTGCGAACCCGACCCGTCGACTGGCCGGCCCGCCGTCCTGTCGTCGTCCACGCTCTCCCGTCTCATGCAGGACCACGAGGTGGTGCTAGCATGAGCGACGTCCGGCTGATGGCCCATTTCGAACGGCTCCATGTCGACTCGGCCGACCCATGGGGATGCGACACCCGCTGGTACGAGGCCCGCAAGCGCGCCTTGACCCTCGCCCTGCTGCCCCGGGAACGTTACCACCACGGTTTCGAGCCCGGCTGTTCGGTCGGCGCCCTGAGCGCGGAGCTGGCCCAGCGCTGCGACATCTTCACCGGCTGGGATGCCAGCGCCAGTGCCGTGGCCAGCGCCAGAAAGCGGCTCGGACATCTCGATCACGTGCGGTTCGAACGACGCGAGCTTCCCACCACCCTGCCCGTGGCCGCCTTCGACCTGATCGTCTTCAGCGAGATAGGTTACTACCTGGACGAGGCGGCGCTGGCGACCACGGTGCGAGCGCTACGATGCGCGCTTCGGCCCACCGGCGATTTCATCGCCTGCCACTGGCGTCACCCCCTCGCCGACGGCTACCGGTCCGGCGATGCCGTGCACCAGCGTCTGCACGAGCACCTGGGGCTGACCGCCAAGTCGAGCCTGGTCGAGCCGGACTTTCGCATCGAGCTGTGGTCCGGGGAGGCATCAGGAAGCGTGCCGGCGGGAGAGTCGAGATGACGCTGGCGACATCCCGGCAATACCCAGCCCTGCAGAGTCCCGCGCCTTGATCGGTATCGTGGTACCCGCGCACAACGAGGAAGAGATGCTCGGCGCCTGTATCGCCTCGCTACAGGTCGCCGCCGCTCATCCGGCCTTGCAATCCGAGCCCGTTCGAATCGCGATCGTGCTGGATGCCTGTCGTGACGGCTCCGCGGCGATCGCCCGCCAGGCCGGCGTCCACACCATCGAGGTCGACTACACCAATGTGGGGCTTGCCCGCCATAACGGCGCAGGCTGGCTGATAGCCCAGGGCGCGCGCTGGTTGGCGTTTACCGACGCCGATACGATCGTCGAGCCGGACTGGCTGGTACGACAGCTTGCCAGTCGTGCCGACGCGGTGTGCGGCGGCGTCCATCTGCTCGATTGGGCGACGCTCTCGACGGAACTCCGCCGGCGATATCTCTCTCATCGTCGGTCCGTGACGGCCGGGAGGCATATCCATGGCGCCAATCTCGGCGTCAGTGTCGCTGCCTATCTCGCGGTGGGGGGCTTCGCTCCGTTGGTCGCCCATGAAGACGTCCGCTTCATTGGCACGCTGAAGCAGCATGGTTTTACCATCGACTGGCTACACGGAATGCGCGTCAAGACCAGTTCGCGACGCAAAGCCAGGGCGCCTGAAGGCATGGGAGCGTTACTGAATTCGCTGGAGCAGGGAATATCCTGAAACGGAAAAGGAAGGACCACGTGTCGCGCTGCGCGAATCACGAGCCGGGGCATCGAAAAGTTGACCACTGGGAATGAGTCAACCAATCCCTGCTACAGCTCTCTCAGCTCTTGCTCAGCAAATTCATGTGAAGATAGTCGTCTGAAAAGTCCGCGAATGCCTTGAGACGTTCCCAATCGGGTATTTCGACCGTGCTGTTCCGCGTGACGATGAGGCCTTGCCGGCGCAGGCTCTGCAACACGCGGTTGGTATGCACCGGTGTCAATCCCATGGTCTCGCTCAATTTTATCTGGTTGATAGGCAAGTGAAAGCTACTCTCCTTCGTGAGCCCCGCCGCCTGGCTGCGAAGAAATAGCTCACAGAAAAAATGAGCGATCCTGACCTCGCCCGAACGCCCGCCCAGATTGATCACCCACTCCCGTGTAATGGACTCGTCCACCATCATCGACCAGAACAGTGCCCTGGCCAGGTTGGGATAATGTCCCAATAGATGGTTGATGCTTTTTTCGCTGATGGTGCCAACGGTCGTCGACGTCTCCGCCCGAATGGAGTGATCCATTTTCTTGAGCAGCGTGACATGGATATCACACATGTCTCCGGGGATGAGATAGGCCATGATATGTTCACGACCGTTATCGAGTAATTTATATCGACTGACCCAGCCATGATAGATGACATGAATCGTCGTGGGTTCCTTGCCCGCGGAAAGGATATGCTCCCCTCGGGTATAGCTGACTTCGTTATCGATGGCGTCCCGAAAAGCGCTCTTCTCTTCAGCGGATAGCGTCGTGAATTTGGCAAGGCGATTGAAACAGTAATCAAGCATTGGAGTAACACATAGGGTATCCCTCCACATGGTTGGATGAACCGGGCCGTCGACCCGAAGGGGTGTGCCTCTCCTGATGGCACGCACCTGTCGGACGCTACGCGGGGTTGGACACGACGACAACCGAACCCCTTAGCCCAAGACCATGATCATTACGGCCGGGCCGCATCGCCACCAGCAACGCGGTATCGAGCGGTCCAGGGGCGCTTCGGCATCGGTGACAGCTGCCAGGGTAGCAGGTATCCCGCCAGCCGGACCATCAGATGGGCCGCCACGGCGCGGAACGCTCGGCACCGGTATCCGCCTCCCCTTGTTCCCGCACTGGGCAAAGACGGGCTCGAGCGGAGCCCTCAATAAAAGCATCACCCAGGAAATTTGTAACTGACTTTACCGGACACGGATTAACTTCAGTTCCGAAAAATCCTTCTAAAACAGCGAAACACAGCATTACCCATGAACACCATGAGAAATCCCCTCTTATATATAACCCATGATAAATAGCGGATGCATGAAAATAACCCGGCGCAAATCATGCACATACGGAACAAAAAAGCGGCTCCTGTCGAACACGATAATAGAACAGCGTTTCCGAAATTCATTTAATAACATCTAAAAACATGATGGGCCTGACAAAGCCCACTCAGGCTCACTACATTGCCAGTGACGGCTCAAGCCCGATATCTGATAAAGGATTTATCAGACGACAGCCTCAAAGGAGATTCTGCAATGGCTAATCATAATCCAGGTGATTTCCACGACGGTCGTCAGAAGGCCGCCGAAGCCGCCCACGATGGCGGCCAGGAGAGTTCCGGCAGCCTCAATAACGATCCGAAGAGGGTTTCCGAAGCGGGTCATAAAGGCGGCGAGATCCAGGGCAACTGACTGCGCTTCTTTCCGGCATACCGAGGCAGCGCCAAGGCGCTGTTCAACGACATGCTGGCCATTACCAGCCAATGGCCGATCAGGCGAAACCGGTTCTCAAAGACAAGCTTTGAAACCAACCCTGCCAGGTCTCTTGGCAGGGCCTCGACCGAGGTAGATTACTATGTCTTCGTTAGCCGAAGTCACCAGCAGATCGCACGATCCCTGTCGGCGCGTCTCTGCAAACGCTCAAGCGTGGTACGACTACTCGCTATATTTCGAGATTTTCTCTCACCATACGCCGTTATCGATCGACCACCGCGAAACCTTGGCTGAACTGCAGCAGGCGCCTCGTCGGTTCAAGAAAGGTAGCGTGATCAAGAACCGTGAGCTGAACAATCGTCATCTACTGGCGATTCAGGATGGCTGGGCGTGCTCCTGCCGCGTCAGCGAGGACGGCAATCGCCAGATCATCGATCTCTACCTGCCCGGCGAGATCGTCGGCCTGCGCGATCATCACGCCGGTGGAAGCTTCGATGAAGTCATCATGCTGACGGAAGGCTTGGTCATTCCCTTGCACAAGTCGCAGCTCGATCATGTGATGCAGAAGGACCATAGCCTGGTGAATGCCGTGCTCGCTACGACGATACATCAGTGCAACATCATGGCGGATCGGTTGAACAACCTGATCAGTCGCGATGCCACGAGTCGGCTCGCTTATTTCATTCTGGAGCTTCACGCACGCCTCAACTTCTCGCGCGCTGAACTGAAGGACCTGTCGCTTCCCCTGTCCCAGCAGGTCATCGGCGACTTGCTGGGCATGACCAATGTCCATGTGTGCCGATGCCTGAGCCAGCTCGAGGCGAAGGGGCTTTTGACCCGGGACAGAGACTCGCGCGACATCCAGATCACCGATTACGCTGGGCTGTTGGCCCTATCGGGGTTTGGCACCGCCTACCTCCACCATTGCCATGGCAGCCGGCGGGGGCGGTCCGCGCACGCTCGGGATGCGCTATCCCCTGGGGGGCAACCTGGTAGACGATAGCAAGATCACCTGACGATGAAGCAATGCGTTCACCCCCTCGACTACCGAATCCCGAGCCAGGATCTATCGGTGGATTCAACCCGCACGCCTGCCAAGCCCCAAAGCGGGCCGGTCCTGAACCAGATCCACTCCGTATGGCCCCGCGCCGGCGAAATGCCACCGGGGTCGGCCCTCCCCTTTTCGAGTGGCAGGCCGCTCCTGTAAAAGAACCAAATTTCTCAATTCCCAGGGAAAAACTAACCCATATTATGGCGTTGGTGAAAAGCAGCGCCTAGATTAGAAAAAATAATAACCCGCAAAAAAACGGCTTGAGCAGGAAAAAGATGCGATACAAGATCCAAGTCTCCAGGGATAGAGCCGGATATATCGCGACGTGTCGGGAGTTGCCAAGATTCGTGGCCACGTCGAAGGAACTGGACGACCTGTCTCGCTTGAGCGTCAAGAATTTGAGTCTGATCATCGGGAGCCATCTATCCTCGGCTGAATTCATTCCTCAGACATCCAGCGCGGAAGATGAGGACAATCTCTGGCACCCACCGCTCGGCACACGACTCAAGGTGGAGATATCGAACGCCTTGATCGACAAGGGGTGGTCGCGCGATGAGTTCTTCCGGGTCATGGACTTGACACCCTCCAGCGCGAGGAATTTCTTCGATATCGAGATCAGCACACGACTGACCACGTTCGACAAGGCTTTCCATGTCCTGGGTTTATTCCCGGATCTTCAGATCATCGAGTCGCCCGGTGACCTGCATTTGAGACATCGGGAAAAATCTATGAACAACTTCCCTCCGGCGAAAATTGATTCAGATTAAATCGCCCTCTTTCTTGACTCTTTTCCGCTAAACGATCACGACCAGGCTGAGAGCGAGGTCTCGAGGCCAATGGCAGAGTGCCGGCATCGTGGCGATGATGCCGGCATTCGCGTTAGGCTACCGCCATCCTCAGGCCGTTGGAGATGCCACCTCGATGCAAGGACGAAACATGACCCGCTGGCGCGATCCCAAGAAGGATCCGCGTCAGGAAAAGAAGAGCAACCTGATCACGCCACAGGGATTCGATCGGCTCCAGGGGATTCACGACCATCTCTCCCGCGTCAAGCGACCCCAATTATCGACCAAGGTCGGTGAAGCCGCGGCCCTGGGTGACCGCAGCGAAAATGCGGACTACACCTATAACAAGAAGGAGCTCAACCGGGTCATCGCGCGAATCCGCTATCTGCGCAAGCGCCTGGATGAGCTGCAGGTCGTCGACCGCCTGCCGGCGGATACGGGGAAGGTCTATTTCGGCGCCTATGTCACGCTGGAGGACGACAACGGAGAGGAGCTTTGCGTGCGCCTGGTCGGCCATGACGAGACCGACACCGCCAAGCACTGGATCAGCGTCGATGCGCCCTTGGCCCGGGCGCTACTGGGAAAAGCGCTGGACGACGACGTCGTGGTCGCGGCCCCCGGCGGCGAGACACACTATATCGTGACCGATATTCGCTATACGGATCGCGATCTCCAGTGAAGAGCGGCCAGACCTTCGAATGAATCAGCGGAGATTCAGAAAGCGGCGTAACGGTCGATAGACAAACTCGACCGCCATGGCGTCAACGAATCGACATGAATCAGACCCACCGAGGACAGCCCATGCAGGAGGCTTCCGAACACCCAGCACCGGCGGTCCTGTTCGCCCGACAGCCGATTTTCGACGCCTCCCTGGACATCGTCGCATTCGAGCTTCTGTTCCGCCCCACCGATGGCGGCCCCATGCCGACGCCATTCGATGGCAACCGGGCGACCAGCACGGTCTTGCTGAATGCCTTTACCCAGGGCGATCTGAACACGGTCAGCCAGGGAAAGCCGCTGTTCGTGAATTTCACGGCCGAGACGCTGAGCGACGACCTGCCGTTCGACGCTTCCCGGCTGGTCGTCGAGCTCCTCGAGGACATGCCGTTCGACGACGCCATCCGCGACCGCTTGGAACTGCTGCGGCAGCGGGGATTCACGCTGGCGCTGGACGACTATGCCGAAGCCGATGCCACCCATCCCTGCCTGCCGCTCGTGGATATCGTCAAGCTCGAGTACCCGCACTACAGCGAAGAAGGGTTCGATCACATCGTCCGCCAGTTGCGACGACACTATCCGAAGATCAGGATCCTGGCGGAAAAGCTGGAGACGGAGGAGGACCTCGAGCGCTGCCAGCATGCCGGTTGCGATCTGTTCCAGGGTTACTTCCTCGCTCGCCCCCAGCTCGTTCATGGGGCCGCGGTCACGACCGATCGCCTCGCCATCCTCAAGCTCATCGCGACGCTCAACAAACCCAAGGTCAGCGTGGGCGAGATCTCGTCGGCCATCGGACGCGACCCGACGCTGGGCGTACGACTGCTGCGGCTGGTGAATACCGTGCAGTACCAGCGTCAGATCAACATCACCTCGCTGCGTCAGGCCGTGGCCCTGATCGGCACCCACCGTATCCGCAGCCTGGCGACGTTGCTGGCGCTGTCGGAGGTTGAGGACAAGCCGGAATCGCTGCAGCAGCTGGCGCTTTCACGCGCCTGCCTGTGCCGCGAACTGGCCGTCGGAGACCCGGACCTGGCCGAAAAGGCCTTCATCTCGGGGCTGTTCTCCTATCTGGAAGCCTTTTTCAATCGCCCTCTGGAGGAGCTCGTCGAATCGCTCCCCCTGCACGCTTCGATCTCGGCTGCCCTGCTGCATCACGATGGGCCGGTCGGCACGCTGCTGGAGACCGCCATCCGGCTGGAGAGCGGCGAGTGGAACGAGATTCCCTGGACACGCCTGACATCGCTGGGCATCAAGGCCTCGGACGTTGGCGAGGCGAATCAGCGCGCCCTGCAATCCATGAGGGAGCTGCAGACTAACGCCAGGCTTTGATCGCCCGATAGACCCGGAAGCGCCGATCGTCGGCCAGCACCTCGAAATCGCCAAAGGCGGCCCGCAACCACTCGGGGTACGGAAGAAACGCGTTGGCGACCAGTGTCAGGCTGCCACCGCCGACGAGATGCGCCGGCGCCTCCCGGATCAATCTCTCGGCGGGCCCGTAATCGATGGCGCGCTCCTGATGGAACGGCGGGTTGCTGACGATGGCCTCGAAGGTCCCCTCCAGCTGGCGATAGACATCGCTCTGGATGACCGTGCCGGTCAGCTGATTGGCGGCTAACGTGCGCCGCGTGGCCTCGACCGCGAAGGCGTTGAGATCGACCGCCGTGACCTGGTAGCCCTGCTTCGCCAGCCACGCCGACAGAACGCCATCCCCACAGCCGACATCCAGCGCCCGCAGCGGTTTACCGCGCGCCGGCAACGGCGACTGCGCCAATGCTTTCAGCAATAGCCGCGTGCCGTCGTCGAGCTTGCCATGGCCGAAGACGCCAGGATGGCTCTCCAGCGTCAGCCCTTCGGCGGTAAACGTCTGCCAGACCGCGTCCGAGTCGCGGGCGGATCCCACCGTTCGGCTCGCGAACAGCGTGCAGCGACGCGCCGTATCCAGCTTGCGGCACGCTTGGTCCAGGCTTGCCAGCACCTTGGGGACACGCTTGATGCCGCCCTGGTTCTCCCCCACGATCTGCAGCGGCGTACCGGCTGGCAACGCCGCATTCAACGCCGTCACCCACCACGCGCCCAGCGCATGGCTCTTGGGCCAGAACAGTACCGCCCCCGGCACCTCGGAGGGTGGCGGCGTCAGCGCGTCATAGGCCGGGCGACCCGCCCGCTGCCACGCCGTGCACACATCCAGGTCCGCGCTCCAGACCAGCCCTTCGCCCGACTCCAGCCAGCCGTCGCGTGGCGGCGCGACCCACAGCCAGCCGCGATAATCGGCATCCTGGCGAGCCAGCAACTGGCACGCGGGGGACTGCGTCGTCATCAGGACGTCTCCTCGAGGGGCGTGCCGTCGGCACGTCGAATCAGGTAGTGAAGGTAGCGACCCAGCCGCCAATGCGGCTCGACCCGGCAGTAGCGCTTCTCGAGTTCGATGATCGTCGCGAGCTGCGCCTCGCTCGGCGAGCGTTCCCGCAGGTAGTCGTGGAAGATCCGGATGCCGGCGACGCTCTCGATAACCAGCCCCTCTTCACCACACCAGCGCTCGATATCGGCATGCGTCAACGGGGAGATCGGCGTCAGGCGTTGGCGCCGGCCGGTGCCCGACAGCCGATCCTCCAGCGCTTTATCGAGATTGCCCTTGACCACGTTGGAGAAACGCAGCGCATCGCGATTGAACACCATCAAGGAGAGCCGGCCGCCCGGCGCCAGCAACGCGTTCAGGAGGGAGAACGCCTCGCGTGGCTGCGCCAGCCACTCCAGCACGGCATGACAGACGATCAATGGCCACGGCCCCGGCGCCAGTTCGGGCAATGCCTGGATCGGTGCCTGCAATGTCTGGACGGGCAGCTCGCCGAAGCCGGCCCGCGCCAGCATGTCCGCCGACGGTTCCGCCAGGGTGACCCGATGCCCCCGCTCGGCCAGCCATACGCTCATCTGGCCGAGACCGCCGCCCACATCCAGCGCGGGCGCCCCATCCAACGGCAGCGAGTGGGACAGCACCTCGTCGAGCACCGCCAGACGGATCTGGCCGCGCGCCGTGGCGTAGAGGCTATTGGCGAACTTGTCGGCCAGACCGTCGAAGATCCGGTCCTGACCCACGGGGATGTCGTTGCCGTGCCGCGAGGGCGAGGCGGAGTCATCAGAACAGGGCATGAGATAGCGATGGCTCGAATCGGGAAGGCGGCATTGTACCAATGCCAACGCGGAGCGTCCCGGCGCAATGGCTACCGCGGGTTTATCTTGGCGAATCCGGCGCTTATACTATGCGCCGCTCGAGACGCATGCGTCGCTCGACACACAGCGGTTGCGCTGTCACGCCCTCCGCCCCCATAGCTCAGCTGGATAGAGCGTCCCCCTCCTAAGGGGAAGGTCTCAGGTTCGAATCCTGATGGGGGCACCAAATTACATTCCTTAACGTTCCAAGAAGTTCCAAAAAACAAAGAAAATTCATAGCGTTACACTACAATTCAGTCCTCAGCGTTCCCAGTTCTTCCTCCCAAATCCGGTATACAGATGGCATACTCATCGGAGTAACCCTCTGTTCGATTGTCACTCGTATGCCACTATGCCGCTAACCTCCCGCAAGATCGAAACAACCAAACCAGGCCCCAAAACCATCGCCCTATCAGACGGCTTGGGATTGGAACTCAGGATTTCGCCCAATGGCCACCGGGGCTGGCGTTTGCGTTACACCCGACCCAACGGAAAGCGCAACATGATGAGCCTTGGCCCATACCCCGAGATCACGCTCGCCGAAGCCAGAGAAAGGCGAACGGACGCGCGACGCCTCATCGCTAAAGGCATCGATCCGGTCGAACAGCGCAAGGAGGAAAAGCTGGAGAAGGAGCTGGCTAATACTCACACCGTTCGAGCCATGGCCAAGGAGTGGCACGACACCATGAGCCATCGCTGGAAAGCCGGCTCAGGCAGAGACAAGCAAAGCTGGGGAGCACTGGAGCGTCACGTTTTCCCCTATGTGGGTTCCCGCCCCCTGGAGGGAATCAAGCCGCTCGAATGGCTAGAGCTGCTGCGTCGGCTCGAGTCAGCGGGCAAGGGGGAGCAACGCCGGCGCGTTCATGCCTTCTGCCGGGACATCTACCGTTTTGCCATCATTACCGGGCGCGCCACCTACAATCCGTTGACGGATCTTGGCGCAGCGCTTCTGCCTCAGAAGAAAAAGCATTACCCATTCCTTCCTCAAGACGAATTCCCGGCTCTCGCCGAGGCTATCGAGGGGTACACCAACAGCCCCATCGTTCGCATCGGCCTGAAATTGCTCACCTTGACCGCCGTTCGTCCCGGTGAGCTTCGTCTGTCCAGATGGGATGAGTTTGATCTTCAGGCTGGCGTTTGGGTGATTCCCGCCGAGCGAATGAAAATGGGCCGCGAGCACAAGGTCCCACTGCCCTCTCAGGCCATTCTCGAGCTTCGCGAACTCCATAGGATGACCCACCCTTTCGGGTGGCTTTTTCCGGGCAGGAACAACCCTCGCCAACCGCTCTCGAACGCAACGTTCAACATGGCGTTCAAGCGCATGGGGTACGAGGGCCGCTTGGTGCCGCATGGCTTGCGCCACATGGTCGCCACCGGGCTCAAGGAGTACGGCTACCCCCGCGAGTGGATCGAGATGCAGCTCTCGCACAAGCTGCCAGGTGTCGAGGGGATCTATACCCATGCCGAGCACATGGCACCGGAACAGCGGCCGGCGATGATGCAGTTTTGGGCCAACAAGCTCTATCCAACACCGCCATCCGGCTAGGCCAGGATCTGCATTACGGAAAAGTCTTTTGCCTGCATGCTTCGAGCCTGCTGCGTTACATCGATAAGGAGCGCCGCCATTGTTCCTGGCGGCGCTCAAGCTTGCTTGATAGTCACAAATTAGACGGAGGTATAACCACCATCCGCCATTACAACGGAGCCCGTCATGTAACTCGCCCGATCGCATGCAGCAAACGCGATCACCTCGGCGATTTCTTCAGGCTGGGCGGCTCGCCCAGCCGGTGAACTCGCACCATGCTCGGCGAGGAAATCACGGCCATTCGGCATGATATCGTCCAAAATGCCGGTGACCACATCGCCGGGCGCTACCACATTGGCCCGAATACCATGTTCGGCCCCCTCTAACGCAAGGACGCGTGTGAATTGAGCGATAGCCCCTTTTGACGCGGCATAGGCACCTATCGTGGGGAACGCGACGTGACAGGCGTAGGAACCCACATTCACAATGCTGCCACGTTTGGCATCGATCATGACCTTCATCGCCTCGCGTGAATGTAGAAAGGTCCCCCTCAAATTGACGTCGAGCACGGAATCCCAATCTTCGAGCGTCATCTCTGCCACAGGCTTATTGATGATGCGCCCAGCGTTATTGACGAGGATGTCCAGCCTACCGAAGCGTTCCAGGGCCAGTTCAACCGCTCGAGTCGCAGTCTGCTCTTCTGAAAGATCACCGATGAGCGCCACGATACGCTCAGAATATTGCTCTAGATCCTCAACCTCGGCCTTTACGTCTTCGGCCACCACACTGGCGCCGCGATCCACGAGTAATTTGACCAAGGCACTGCCGACACCGCCCGCAGCCCCTGTCACAATCGCTACACGGCCCTGAAATTCGAGATTCAAGTCAGTCATTTTTCCCTCCAGACAATGGTCATTAGCCGTCGTCTGTGACGGCAGAGGGAATATTAGGAGCTATCCAAAGCTAAATAATCGGCACTTTTCTTAAAGGTTTATTTAGCAAGATTAATTAATGAGAGGCAGCTGAAACTGTTTCCTTCAGAAAATCGATAAATGCTCGCATCACAGCCGAATGCTGGTGCTGTTTAGGAAAGCAGAGATAGAACCCTTCGAATGGCGCGCTCCAGTCAGTCAGCAGCGGCACTAGTTCGTTACGCTCCACATAAGGCTGAATCTGGTCCTCCGCCCAGAAAGCGATGCCCGCGCCCCTTGCAGCGGCGTTTAGTGCGGCATGCTGATCATTGAACGATAGGACGCCATTCAGCGAGACCTTCAGCCAATGGTCGTCCTTGAAGAACTCCCACTGATAACTGCCTAGCTGGCCTGGCCACCGCCACGTTATGCACCGATGTCGCCGGAGGTCGGCAGGAGTTTTCGGAGAACCGAACTCTTCAAGATAGGAAGGCGAAGCCGCAGCGACCTGTCGAATACGAGGGCCCAATGGCAGGCCAATGAAGTCCTGATCGAGCATTTCCCCAAGACGAATAGAGAAGTCGTAACCATTCTGGACGATATCCAGAGAAGCATCATCGAGTGTGACGTCCACGCGAATGTCGGGGAAGGCCTTAAGAAAGGCAGGCAAATACGGCTCAAGATAGAGCCGTGAGCCAAGCCGCATAGCGTGCACGTGAATTCGCCCATGGGGCCGAGTAGCGAACTGTGATGTATCAGCCACTGCGGCCGAGACTTCCTGCAGTGCTGGTTGCAAGCGAGCAGCTAAGTGCTCCCCAGCTTCCGTCAAATGGACACGTCGAGTCGTCCGATGCAGCAGTTGGACATGCATGCGGTGTTCCAAACTCTTCATGCTCTGGCTCAGGGCTGAAGCCGTCACCTGTAGAGACTCTGCGGCCCTGACGAAGCTGCCATGCTCCACTATCGCCATGAAGCCTTGCAGCTCTGCAAACTCGGATCCACGCATGTTGTTTATCTCTCAGACATTTCAACAATCAAGGACTTTGGAAAGGACCGCATCAACCATTCTTTCCGCATACCCGAAAATAGAACGAGCCCCTCTCGCTTCGGATCTGCCGCCATTCTTCGACGCCATGGGCTTGAAGGTGCTCTACAGGGGGAGCGAAGTCATCACCCGTAACCGTGAAGGCGTAGTGAGTGTATTCGGGGTGTGGTTCGGTGCCGCGCTGCTCATCCAGGGTGAGACAAAGCCACAAATCGTCGAGCGATAGGTACGCTACCGTATCCCATTGGATTCAAGCATACCTGGCTCCTGGTTTTGGCAGACTTTCCTGACTCGCACAGGAACGAGAACATCGCAACCACTGGCCATCATGACAGCCGTAGCCTTCCTCGAGGGCTGCGGCTTTTTCGTTCGTCAACACGCGTCGATCACGAATTTTCGCCACTCTCGTTGTAGATCGCGAATCTACAACGGGCGTTCCTCGCAGGTCACTTTTTACCTAGGCAAGCTGAGCATGTCCCAAGCGCAACGCCCCGGCGCTGCCTGGGTCAAGCGGCCAGCGTAGGTTTTTGGCGGTCCGCGATCTGTAAGCCATCGACTTACAGTTAGCGTTCCTCGCTGGTCGTTTGATGCTTGGGCAAGCTAAGCATGTCCCGCCGCCGAATCGGTCCGGGCAAGCCAAGACAGCCAACGAGGATTCCCATGACCAACGTCACATCGACAGCCACCCCATACCAGACAGTCGAGCGCCTGCAGCTCGGCAACCGTCTCCTTCGCCGCCGCGACGTGGAGCTTAAGACCGGCAAGAGCCGATCCGCGATCTATGCCGGCGTCAGCAACGGCACCTTTCCGGCCCCGCTGCCCATCGGCGACAAGAGCGTCGCCTGGCTCGAGGAGGAGGTGGATAGCTGGATCGCCAATCGACTCGCCGAGCGTAACCGCACGCTGGCCGGTCGCCAGATCCAACACTTCGGCACCCAGGTTGAGGAGGCTCGCGCATGAAACGCTTCACGCTGACGGTCGGCGGACAGACGCTCGATTTCACCGATCAGGACGTGCCGGCGCTGGATGAAGCCCTGAACGTTGCGATCAATAGCGCCGGGCGGGAAGTGATACGCCACAGCGCCAGTGGCGAGCGTATTACCGTTCTGATGCACCGCAATGGCGGCGTCGGCAAGCACTCCACGCTCCCCCGCGATCCCAACACGGTGTTGATGCGCGACCTCAATTGCGGCCTCGATTACGAGCAGACGGACTGCTAGACCCGCCACACGCTCGCACCACTCAACGACAGCGAATCATCCAGCCGCTCGGCGTTTACGCCGAGGGGAATAGGGAGGCTTTGTGCCTAATAAACGCGAAAACCCCGGTCAGCGTGGGGCTGCCGGGGCTCTCGAAGACACTCTTTGCAACGACGATCCTAGCAAATTCCGGCGCGGTGTCACGCGTCGGCACACGCCGATGGTCCGGGGGCTGACGCTGGCCATTCGTCATCCTTTGGCCGGGGAGGACTTGCGCCTTCCCAACGGGTCCGGCTACGATGCTCGCGTCGCGGCAAAATCCGTGACCGGGTTTGGCGACCCGAACCACTCAAGGCGCAGTAGCGCCCACACCATTGCAGGCGCTTTTTTTGTGCCCGCAATGCGTCGTTATGGCGGGCTGCGTGGGGAGACCTTCGGGTCTGCCGGTTTCCTTGAGTGCCGGTTCGCCAACCCCGCGCAGTCCGCCCCCAAGCTGTTTGGCGACAGCCGGGGCGGTTCCGAGATTACTCAAGGAGCCTCACCCATGGCAGATCACGCCCCCCGTGCGTCCGCACGATCCGTTATTCCCCCGCATCAAATCGCCACCGCCGTCATCGGCGCGAAGTTGATCGCCTTTCGCGTCAACCGTCGCCCCGAACAGCTCGCCCATCTGCTGGGCATGACCCGCATGGCCGCCGAGCTGGGCGCGATTACCCAGGAAGAGCGCCAACAGTTCCTGGCCGACCTCGACACCCTGGTGGCCGAGGGGGTGACCCATGGGTAAGCGCCTCGAGGATGCCAACTGCCTGACCGAATCCGAGTGCCTGCTGATCGATCCGCGCGCCGACCGCGAAACGCTGCTCGATCACGCCGAGATGCGCCTCGATGCGGTCAAGGATCTGATGTTCACGCTCTCGACCATGAACGGTCAGGATCGCGACCTCACCTCGGTGGATCTGTCGAATCTGGCCACGGTGTCGCGCTATCTGACCGGCGACGCCAGCGACCTGCTGGTGGCCGCCCGGCGTCTCGACGCCGAACAGCGCGTCGCCCAGCGGCAGGCCGTTCATCGGGCGCACGGGGCGGGAGGTGGCCATGTCTGAGGTCATCGCCAAGATCCAGCGCGTGTCCCGCGCCTCGCTGGCCCACGCCGAAACCCTCACCCGCGAATGGCTGCCCCAGGGCAGCCGCCAGGGCAGCGAGTGGGTCGCCCGCAACGTCGCCCGCGGCGACCGCGCCAGCGGCTCGTTCGGCGTGTCGCTGGCCAGCGGCAAGTGGAACGACTTTGCCGACAACAGCGCCCACGGCGGCGATCTGGTCTCGCTCTACAGCTACCTGAACGCCTGCCGGCAGGTCGACGCCGCCATGGCGATCGACCGCCGGCTGGGGCTGGGCGTGTTTCGCCGGGGCATCACGCCACCGGTGAACGACGCCGCCGAGGCCGCCGCGATGGTGGCCTATCGCCAACGCCTCGAGGACGACGCCGCCGAGCGGGAACACGCTCGCCAGGAAGCGGCGGACCGGGCGCGGTCGGCATGGCGCGCCGCACGGCCCGCCCCCTCGACGCATCCCTACCTGATGAACAAGGGCATCCCGGCCTACCACCTGCGCCAGTGTCGTCGGGGCTGGCTGCTGGTGCCGCTCCACGCGGGTGGCGAGCTGGTCAATCTGCAATGGATCACCCCCAACGGTCGGAAACGCTTTCTCAAGGGCGGACAGGTCCAGGGCGCTTACGCCGTGATCGGCGAGATCGTACCGGGTGGCCGCGTGTACGTCTGCGAGGGCTGGGCCACCGGGGCGACGCTGCATCGCCTCACCGGCGACGCCGCCGTGTGCGCCATGCACGCCGGCAATCTGCGCGCCGTCGCCGAAAAGCTGCGCCAGGCGCTGAACGGTTCGCTGGATCTCGTTATCGCCGGCGACGACGACCGTCAGACGGCGGGCAATCCCGGACGACAGGCGGCCAACGACGCCGCGCTCGCCGTCGGCGCGATGGTGCTCTATCCCAAGTGGCCGGAAGGCTGCCCCGACGATCTGACCGACTTCAATGACCTGTATCGCTGGCATCGTGCCCGACTCGATGACGCGTCCCGAGACGACCAGGGACAGGCTGGCAGCACTGACATGACGGGAGGTGACCATGAGTGAATCGCAACCCACCCTCTCGCTGGTCGGCGAGCCCACCGCCCCCAACCTAGACCGTCTCGAGCGGCCCGCCTTCGCGGTCTACGAGGGACCGATCAGCGCCGACGGCAAGACGTTCCGCGCCGGGACGTGGTTCCACGGCATCAAGCACTCTAACGGCGACGAGGCCGGCCAGCCTTACGACGTCTGGATCTGTGCCCCGCTCCATGTCGACGCCGAGACCGTCAACAGCGACGACGGTAGCGTGGGGCGTCTGCTGCGCTTTCGCCACCGGGGCCGCTCGGTGGAACACGTCATGCCGATGGAAGCGCTGGCCGGGAAAGGCGAGGAAGTCTTGAAGGCACTCATGCGTCAGGGGCTCGAGATCGAGTACAACCAGCGCCGCCACGTGCCGGCCTATATCGCCAGCCACCACGGCCTCGACCGCATCCTGGCCACCACCACCCGACCGGGCTGGCACGACACCAGCGGCGCGTTCGTGCTGCCCAACCGGATCATCGGCGATGCCGACGTGCGCTTTCAGGATAGCGGCAAGGCCGCCCATCTCTTCACCGAGCGGGGCACGCTCGAGGCGTGGCAGGCCGAGGTGGCCCACTACTGCCAGGGCAACCCGGTGCTGGTTCTGGCCGTGGGCTGCGCGCTGGCCGGGCCGCTGCTCTCCCGCGTCGGCGTCAACGGCGGCGGCGTCCATCTGGTCGGCGACTCCTCGAGCGGTAAATCGCTGGCGCAGTCGCTGGCCGCGTCGGTGTGGGGCAATCCCGGCATCTTCGCCGCGTCCTGGGACATGTCCAAGGGCGGCATCGAGATCGAGGCCTCATCCCGCAACGACACGGTGCTGATTCTCGACGAGATCAAGCGCGCCGATCCCAAGCGCGTCCAGGAGATGGCCTACGCCATCGCCAACGGGACCGGCAAGGGCACCATGACCCGCGAACGCGAGGGACGCCCCAAGCTCTACTGGCGCGTGCTGGCCCTCTCCAGCGGCGAGCGCTCGCTCTCCGAGCATGCCGCCATCTCGGGCAATAGCGCCCACGCCGGCGCGGAGCTGCGCATGGTCGACGTCAACGCCGGCACTCGCACCTATCGCGCCTTCGATGACGTGCACGGCAGCGATGGCGCCTCGTTTCACCGCCGACTGACCACGGCGGCGTCGCAGCACTTCGGCCAGATCGGGCCGGCGTTCGTCGAACGGCTGGTGACGGAGAGCGATCCCGATCACTTTCACCGCCGCTTCAGGGAAGTGCGCCAGCGTTTCGAGACGTCGAGCCCCCAGGCGGGCCGGGTCGCCGACCGCTTCGCCGTCATCGGTCTGGCCGGCGAACTGGCCATCGAATACGGGCTACTGCCGTGGCCGCCCACCAGTGCCGCCCGGGCCTGCCGCCAACTGTTCCTCGAATGGCTGGCCAGCGTTGGCGACGGCAATGCCGAGGATCGCCAGATCCTGGCCGCCCTCTCCGACTTTATCGCCCTGCACGGGGATAGCCGGTTCTCCGACATCGCCGCCACGCTGCCCAATCCCAACGTGCGCCACCGCGCCGGGTACTTCGAGATCGACAACGGCAAGCGGCTCTATCTGTTCAACCGCGCCTCGCTGGCCGAGGCCGCCGACGGCTACGGACGCGCCCGCATCATCCGCACGCTCGAGACCAGCGGCGTGCTGGCCAAGACCGACGGCAACCGCCACCAGAAGAACTACCGCCTGCCAGGGGGCGGGTCGGCCCGGTTCTTCGTCATCGATCCCGACAAGCTCGACAGCGACCGGGGCGCGGCATGACCGACCCGCGCCCGGCCAATCCACCCAGCCAGCCACCCAGACCAGGAGCGACACCCGCATGACCGACACGACCCACAACGCCAACAGCCACACGCGACCGACCGGAGAGACCGAGACCATGACCGACGCCAATGCCAACGCAACGACGCAAGGAACCGAAAACGTGAATATCGACGCCAACGACACCAGCAACGCCCAGGAATCCGACACAGTCCCCGAGCACATGGCCACCCAAGCCCAGCTGCGCGATGTCTACCTCGCGAAGCGCAAGGATCTACAGACTTACGTCGACCGACTGCGCCGCAATCAAAAGGGCGCGGCAGCGGCCCGCGAAGAGGCGGAGACCAGCGATACCCGCTGGCGCGAGCTGCTGCGCGAGAACGACGGGGAGGTGACCCGCGAAGTGAGGCAGCTCAAGCGCGCCGTCACCGATAACCGGGAGACCGCCGAGGAATTGGAGGCAATGGCGGCCGAGCTCGAGAAGGAGTACGAAACCCGCAACATCGATGTGATCGAGGCGCGCACCGCCTACGGTTCGGCCGCATACAAGGCCAAACGGATCGAACTGCGTAAGAAATTCGACAACGCCCTGGCGGCGGTTATCGCGACACCGGAAGGACAGGCACTGATCGATGTCATGCACCCCATGCAGGAGATGCTCGAGCGGGATACCCGTGACAGCTACCAGGGGCTGTACCAAGCCGGTGTCGTCAGCGACTCCTACCATGCCGCGATCCAGGCCGAAGCCAAGAACCGCCTGCCTGTGTTGCTGTCCTCGCGTCTACGAAAAGGTCAAGATGAAGCGATGCGCCCAGTAGTGGCCGAAGACGATCCCCTCGAAACCTTGAAGACGATTCCCCAGCTCGACTGCGAACGGGAGTACAAAGGTCCGACTAATGCGCTGCAACTCGAAATGAGGCGTCGTCGTCGCATATTGGAAGAACAGCGCACTGGCCGAGTTCAACGCTGATACGCTGACCCTGCCGCCGAGCCAGCGGCGACATCTGGAAGGCCTCCCATGCGGAGGCCTTTTTTGTGCGTGTTTGGCGGCCCGCGCCGAGAGCGACACGACCGTCGGTCAGCCGAGACCGTAACCCACTCAACCCCATCGCTCGCCAGAGAGGGAGTCACTGCAACTGGACGGCGGCCCGTCGACACCATGGCGACCGGCCCGGCCACCGAGAAAGGAGTTTTTCACAGGAACCTAGTTTTTGTGGCAACAGTGGCAACAAGGCAACGCCCAGCAATGACGGGGGCTGTAGCGTTGCCTATAGGAATAAGGGAATGGCAACAATGGCAACACATCTCCTTGTATCAGTAGACCCCGTCTGACCCTGTTGCCATTTTGAAAAGTGGTGGCAACGCGTTGCCGCTTATAACTCATTGAAAATAAAGGCTGTTACCACTGTTGCCGCGTTGCCACGATTTTTGAAAACAGTCAGGGGAATATTGGGGGATCTGAGACACACGACACCCACGGCGACGCACTGACCCCTTCACCCCCTGGCGAGCGATGGGATTGGGTCTGTCACCCGATCCAGGACAAGAGATACCGCTCAAGGGGGCACCAGAGACTGCGAGAGCGTCGTGGTGCATCGACCCGACGTAGTGGACCAAGATTGCCCGGTGCGTTGCCTACAGCGGCGCTATGACCCCGCCTCGGCAGTGCGCCCCCGCGCCGCGCGATCAGCACCCCGCCCCGCCCGCGCGCTAAATGGGTCGGAATTTGGGCACCTGCCGAAACGGCCTCGAGCCGCGCCACTGCTGGCGCGGATGAGGGGGAGAGGGCGCGGGAAAATTATGCGGATTTATGCAGTTTTACCCACTGCGAGCGGTTAGGAGGGAGTGGAAAACACTCAAGTCCGTCCATGCAACATCCGATAGACAAAAGGCGCATTCCTGAGAGAGCCAGAGTAAGCCAATGTGTTACTAAATGGTAATTATGGAGTGGCCGCAGCGTTTGCGGGACTCGGATCGCTGGGATTTGCGTCGGCACCGCCGGCACGCTGTCGACTCCCCGCCCCGCCTGCGCGCTAAATGGTTCGGTTTTGATGCAGCGTTGCAAAGGACGCAAAGCCGCGCCAGCACTGGGGGGTGGGGCAATTTCGAGACCTGAAAAACGATGCGAAATGATGCATTTTACTGCGCACTCGACGAAAGGCGGGGAGCGCTGGATAGAGAAGTGAAGCGGAATGTGGCAGATTGATACCAAAGGTAATCCTAACATGGCTTGAGACGGCTGACAGGTCCCGACCCAAAGCGGATGATCCGAGAAAGCCCGCATGTACGTTCAGGGGTGTTATGCAGTAGGCACGGTTATTGGTGTTATGTTGCCGAATTATATTTAATGCTTAGGAGTTTCAATAGGTTGGGGTGCGAATGGTGTGCTAGATAACATTGTTGAACGTGCGTGCGCGTTCAGGTAAATAAAACGATCGCGCTATCTAATACCTGTTAAAAGGTAAAGCATGGAAAGCAGAACTCGCAGAAAATACGCTTCGATGATGTGGGAGTGTCGCTATCGGGTAGAAACACTGCGAGATTTCACATCCGGGAAAACTCACTGCACTTATCTCCAGACTACGATCGAGGCGGAAGCCCTTCAGTTGCGGAAATTGCTTGAGTTAATTGCGTTCTCCTCGCTGGTGTCATACCAAGAGGCTTACCGTTCTGTGAGAAACGATATTGCGAAGGATTGGCATGCCGCTAGGATCTTGCGCAAGATCGAGAGCATCAACCCTGAGTTCTATCCAGTCCCGATAGACGGCTTCGATAGGAAAGACTGGCATAGAGTTCAAGGTGGGTACCTGACGAGAAAACAGTTTGAACGGCTATACGATAAATGCGGAGCTATGCTTCACTCGCAGAATCCGTTCTCTAAAGGGAAGAGTTCATTGGCATTCCATAAGAAAGTGCCCGAATACTTGGACAGAATTGAGACCTTACTTTCAGAGCATTTGGTGGAGCTTGCTGAATCACGAGAGCTCATTCACGTGATCGCTCCGATGGAAGAAAATGCACCAATCCAAGTTCGCCACCTAGTACGGGAATCGAACCACGTTTAACAAATGGCTGTTGTCGGACGCACCTACGCTGGCGCTCCGGTGCGCCGCAAAGCCAGAGCGTTATGTGCAAATGGAGTAGCGCAGTGCACTCAGAGCATCCGAAAATAAGGCAGTTCTTTCCGTTGGTCACTGAATCCCTGGCCAAAGGATTGACAGCATTGTCAAATGAAGACTATAGCTATGAATCGCCTGCTATTGAAGTGTATGCACAAGAAGTTTTTTCTAGGGTTTCTGAGATTGATAATGCCTTCAAAAATATGTCGATTGCTATCGAGTATTTAAAGAAAACAGATCATCCTGGCTCAGGCTACAGCTTCTCTGAGCACCACGCCTTTCATATAGAGAACTTTCTACTTAGGTTAACTGGCGTGGTAGATCGATCATATTTACTAGCTGGATCAACGATGTTGATGGAGAATAGTAAGATCGAAAAATTAGGAGGGAAGCGCACTGTCAATAAAGAGCTGCAGAGTTTTTCTCCATGCTCAGTTGAAATTCTAAAAAGGATGGAGGGCGCAATAGATCACTTGCGAACCCCGCGAAATAAGGTTGCGCATCAAGCCGGTTTCTCGAGTAAGAATTTAAGCGTATTACAGACGATAGAAAATTCAGAGTCGGATTCTATATCGGTAAGACAGATCACAGAGATAATGTCTTACGAGAAAATTAAAGATGTGGTCATTGAGGAATCTGTTGATCAGTTCGATGCTGTGATTCCGATTATGGATGGTCTAGTAGAAGAACTAATTGATAGTCTTTCATTTGTATACGACGGATTGCTGAAAATGCACATAACCAGTCAAGGCACTCGGACGCAGTAAAACCGTGCCGGTGCTTGAGGCGTTATGTTTTTTTCTGGCTGATCGTCCCCTTCTGGCCGAATATGGAATGTTAGTCCATGCTGATAAACTGCGTTCGGTTGTTCACACCAAAGCCGATATGCCGTAAAAGGTAGCAGGCATATTTATATTTTTAATGTGCTAATGTAGATATTCGGAGTAGATGATGCCAGAGGTTCATCCAGACTGGGTTTCAGCAACGGCTACAGTATTTGCTGGAATGGCCACAATTGCGGCTGCCTTTACCGCCATTCTCGCATATAGATTGCAGCGAGCTCTGGCTGAAAGCAGGCAGCAATTTTTTAAGGGAGAGAATTTGCTAAAAAACATCCAGTCATTGATTGCCAATTTTGCGGATATCCATGCGACGGCAAAACAAGACTGGTCGAAAGAGAGAACACAAAAGATTCGCACGCTCTCAGAAAGTCTTCGCTATACCGAGACGGTTATAAAATCACTGAACCCCGGTATAGGAGCGAAGGTAGAAGAATGGCGGATTTCAGCGGACGGCCAAGGGGATAGTATCCCCCGTGTTGTTGATTATATCCTGGGCGGGCTTGGCGCCATCACCGGAGACAAATACGACGACTTCCTATTCTCAAAAGCGGCTGACCTCAGAAGGATTCAGGACGAAGTATTCGAAGAGATGAGTGCATAACCAAGCAATTCAAGCGACATGCGTGTGATTGCAGTATTATATCAAATTTCGCTGAATGTCAGCTCCTGGCCGAATGCTGCTACTCAAAGGTTACTCGCCACGGCTCGGGCGTTGACGAACTTCATTAAAAGCCGCAGTCCCGTTTCTCAACGGGAAACCAGCCGGCACGCTCGTAGAATGTATAGACTCGACTGCCGATCTCAGTTTCCAGCCAAATCCCATCGAATTTGGCGAATAGATGGCGCTCGGCTCTTTCGAGGAGTAGGCGGCCCACACCTCGCCCTTCATGGTCGTTGCGAACGAACAGTCCAAATACGCACCCGGTCTCATTGCGAACCATTGAAAAACCCACGGGGACGCCATCAATCTCCGCAACCCACAGACAAGGGCCCTAGTCGAGCATGGCGGCAATGGCCTTCGGTGTGAAGCCCATCTCGGCGAGCTGCTCGAGCGGAGATGGTTCTCTGCCACGCTGGTGCGGATGGCAAAGATCTCCCCGATGTCTGTCTCTCTCGCTTCTCTCACTTGAATTGACATGGATCGATACCCTTGGCACTGATTGAACAGCCTATGTGCGAGCATTTTGGGGCACACAGTGACCTCAGGCGAGCTTGCTTGGCGGCGTGGAGCCGTAGCTACTTGCTCTTGCGATGCGCAACCATACGGCTAGCTTTTGAAGCTGGGAGGCATATCGTATGGTATATCCAAATTATCGAACCTAGGGAATGTTTTTATAAAACAGATAGTTAACTTTCATTATAGAATCCTGATGGGCGCCAAAAATCGATGCACTTGCCTGCTCCTGTGATCGACCACTTCCCCCTTGGCGAGCGACCGGGTTTGGACTTCACGGGATGCGAGCCATGGCAGTGGCGCTCAGACAGACGCGGCCAGACGTCCGATCTCGGCGATGACTTGATCTCGCTGGGCCTTGCTCGCTTCCGGCATCCAGGTATAGGCCACGGCGATCACTGCGCCTCTGTCCGCTGGCCAGGCAATGCCGATATCGTTGGCGTTGCCGACGGAGTTGGTGCCGGTCTTCTCGCCGATCAGCCATCCTGCCGGCATCCCCGCTCGCAGGCGGGCGTCGCCGGTCTTGCCTTCGATCATCCATGACGCAAGCTGGTGGCGCATCGAGGGAGACAGCGCCTCTCCCAACAGCAGCGTACGCAGCGTCTGCATCATTGCCAGGGGCGTCGTGGTATCGCGCTCGTCACCTTCGTGGTCATGCTCGTTGAGCGCCGGCTCCATGCGATCCAGGCGCGTCGTGTCGTCACCGATGCCGCGCAAGAAGGCGGTAACGCTCTCGGGACCGCCCACGCTCTCGATCAGCAGATTTGCCGCCGCATTGTCGCTCCAGGCCACGGCCGCCTGACCGAGTTCGGCAATCGTCATCCCCGGGCTGCCGATTCGCTTTTCCGTGATGGGTGTCCAGCCGCCCAGATCGGCCTGGCTTACCTCGATACGACGGTCCATTGATTCCTCGCCACGCTCCACGCGTGCCAGTACCGCAGCGGCAATGAAGCCCTTGCCCGTGCTGTTGAACAGAAAGCGCTCGTCGCCTCGATGGCTGGCCACCGCACCGGTGGCGACGTTCATGAGCGCCACGCCCAAACGGCCACCGTGACGCTGCTCCAGCGCTTCCAGCTTGCGCTGGACGTCGCCGTTCGAGGCGCTCGCCGTTTTCCCCAGCGTTGGTAGCGAAGTGAGTGCCAGCGGCAGCAGCGCCGTCGCGGTAAGCAGCTTCCGTCGATCGATCAATGGCATATGAATATCCCCGTCTCCAGATGGTGGGACGAGCAACTTAGCCTCAGATGACGCCAACATGCAAAGCGGCGCGGGGCGAGCGCCATCGACTGCCTTTTGCGGCCTCACCGACAAAAGGCAGGGGGACATGGGATAGCGAAGAGAAACGAGACAGAACCCTAACAGCCGCTTTGGCACGGCTTGATGATGTCGGATGCGGCGAGGCGTCGGTCAGCCTCATCGATAAGCGAATCGAACGTCGCCAGAACAATATTGCGTAGCCACCGGGTGGCGGGATCGCCGTCGAGTTCTGATTTCCACATCACCCGAAAAGAGACGTCGGGCAGGGGTTCAGGAGGCTCAAATACCTGGATGTCTTCATCCTGCGCTCCTCCCAATAGACACAGCGCGACAAAGTTACCCAGCATGTCGGTATTGTTCAGGACCGCACCAATGCCTGACCAACTGGCAGCGTGCAACCCAACCCGGCGTTTCAGGCCCAAGCTTTCGAACCGCTCTTCGACGGTGCCATGGGTGGCACCTGGCGCGCGCACAACGACATGGGGCCAACGCATCCAACTCTCCGTCGTCCAGCGTTTTGTAGCTGGGTGTCCACGACGAGCGAAGACATAGCGTTTCAATGGGGGGAGAGCCTTGGCCTTCAATCCTACCGGCAGAGGGAAGTTGGCGTTCCCGAATGCAATGTCTATTTCGCCACTCACGATCTGCCCCATGGTCTCCTTCGACAGGGGCTGCCACGCAAGGCCGGACTCTGGCGCGTCTCCGTGCATCCTTCTGACGATTTCCGTGGCCACGATGTCCAGGCCGGGGCCGGATATCTTGAAAGTTCGTGTGCTTGTCGCGGGATTGAATGCCGCGGGCGGCTGTACGGCGCGTTCGATCCGGGCGAGGATCGGCTGTATCTCCTGATAGAGGGCGAGAGCCCGTGGACTGGGCTGCATGGTTCCCCCCGCACGGACCAGAAGCGGATCACCAAGCTGGTCGCGCAGCCGACCCAAGGCATGGCTGACCGCCGAAGGGGTACGGCCGAGCTGTTCTGCGGCCCGATTGACACTGCCCTCGTCCATCAACACACGGAAAACCAGGAGCAGGTTCAGGTCCAGATTTCTGATCTGAATTTCATTCATGCCAAATGAAGACTATTCGCTTCTCTGCGCTGAAATTCACCGCATAATGATCTTCCATCGGTCAACATTCAACTTATAGCTGAAAGGGATTCAGATGGAGCTCTCGCTACCGCAGGCAAAGGTTTTATTGGTCGATACCGGCCCGAGACTGGTGCTTGGAAGCATCTTCCTGATCGGCGCGATGGATGGCTTCTGGTATCTATTCACCGGATCGCACCTTATCCATCCGCCAACGTCTGTAGCGGGCTTGGCTTTTGAAACCGCTCTCAAGGAGGCCGGGTTTATCTGGCCCTTGATGAAAATCATCGAACTGATCGGCGCTTCGTTACTGCTGAGCAATCGGGCGCCTGCACTCGGCTTGGCATTGCTTGCGCCTGTCATGGCGGTGATCGTGGCGTTCCATGTGGTGTTGAACCCGGACGGACTGCCACTCGCTGCCATCTTGGTGGCAACCGGCGGGATGACCCTCTGGGCCCAGCGTGACCGTTTCAGACCGCTGATGGCTTCTGGAAAACCGTAAACTTCCGGCCTCGGCAGGCCACCGCAATGCGTGGTTAGGGCTTCTCATCCGGCAGCCCAACGATACGCTATCCACCTTGGATAAATCGGGCTTCGCCTGGACGACACCCGACCTCCGCAACCACCGTCACGGCGCAGCGTGAGCCCTCATTGCCGGGGAACCGGGCAGCTCATATCGCCCTCCTCGCACTGCGAGTAGCGCTTCAACGTTTCGGTGCGCTGCCGTGTCAGGTCTTCCAGGCAGCCGGCCTTCACCATCGAGTTGGCGCTACCGCCCGAAGTGGGCCCACTCACGAAATCACATTCGGCGTCGCGAAACTCGATCCAGGCCCTCTGGGCTGTCTTCAGGCGCTCCCTGGAATCACCATCGAGCCGGCCCATGATCTCGTCATAGGTGGTATTCAGCGCCTTGTCCGCGGCTTGATAGCCCTCGCCTGCACACGCGTTCATCTCCTGCTGGGTGGTGGCGTCGTCGCAGGCGTCGTCAGCCTGTACCAGTCCGCTCAGGCCAGCCAGGAACAAGCCTGAAATCAGTAGAAAACCACGCATCCTCTGTCACCTCGCTTCCAGGTTCTGTACGAAAACTGCCTGCACTCGGCAATACGGCGTTAAAAATCGGCTCAGAAAGAGAAGGGCCAGCAGCGCTCCGCTGCCGACCCCAAAACGTCATCCTCTAGGCTGGAGTGCTCTTTTCGAGATGGAGATAAGTCGGGTCGAAGTCCCCGGCCTCCAGCAGCTCGTCCCAGTCGAGCACCTGGATCCGAGTCCGGGTGACCTTGAGGAGTCCGCTCGCGGCGAGAGCCCCGTAGACACGGCTCATATGAACCGAGCTGATACCGAAGGCATCGGCCAGATTGGCTTGAGTAACGGGGAACTTGAAGGAATCCCCCTCAGTGAGGCCCACCGCCTTGAGGCGCACCATCAGCTCACAGACCAGATGCGCCACCCTTCCAAAAGCTTCACGCTGGCCAATATTGAGCATCCAGTCTCTATATATCGCCGCGTCTATCAGGGTCTCGCGCCACAGGGCCACCCCCAGCCGGGGATGGGCTTCGCACATCTGCTGTATCTTCTCGTGGGGGATATAGCCCACGGTGCAGGCACTGATCGCTGCGAGGCCAAAATCCATCAATCCCAGGTGCAGGCTCTGGATGTCAGGGATGTCCCCCGGGACATGGATGGCCATGATCTGACGCCCGCCTTCGGACGTCAGTTTGTAGATGCAGGTAAAGCCCTCGATCACCACGCAGCACTGCTTGGGCCGGTCCCCCATGCGCACGATATCGTGACCCGATTCCAGCGACGCTACCTCCAGGGGTAACTCTCCAAGCGCTCGAACCTCTTCGTTCGACAATGGATGAATACTTTGCAGCCTTCGGATCATCAAATCGTTCGGCGAAATTGAGCGGGTCATAAGCAAGCCACCGGTTTGACTGGGTCAAGATAATCAACTCGAGCCTAGTCGATCCTGACCCATTCCGCCGTCGTTGGTACTGAATCACTTCGATGGTACTGAATCACTTCGATAGCACCGAATCACTCCGACAGTGCCGAATCACGCCGCTACGGCGCACCATGGCCGCGTCACGGATTCGCTCGCCCGCCAGCGGATTACCAGGCACGCGACCGGCACGGATCATCGTCCCTCAGATCCGCGAAGATGGCTCGCGGCGTGGAAGCGGAGACTCGATGAGTTGGAGGGGTTGGGAGGGGATGCCATCGATGGGCAGATGCAGAAACAGGTCAGCAGGCTTACCGCGCTTCAGCCGATGAAGACGGCCTCGGCGGCACCATGCCGCCGGGGCCTAGGGGTCAGCCGCACTGGCAGTCGTGGCCGCAGTCCTTGCTTCCATCGGCGTGGCCATTGGCGCAGGCCTCGCAGCAATACAACTTGCCGTCTGCCTCGACCGACCGGTCGGTGACTTTGCAATCGCACTTCGGGCATGCACAGGTCTGTTGGGACATCAGTGATCTCCTCTGTTGATCACGTCTAAATCTAGTCCCCACTGCCACTGTTATGTCATCACAACCGGCAAGCCTTACACCCACTGAGTCCATAGTGACCGTTCGACGTCGGCGGCCACGCATGATTGCACAAAAATGCAGCTTCATGCACATTGTCGCAAAATCTTGCAGGAAAGGCGATATGCTCAATGTACCCCAGACCCGGCAGCAGAAACTCCTGGCACGGCTCGCGAACGGCGATGAACTGATCGCGCAGGAGCTTGCCGTGGAGTTCGAGGTGTCGCTGGATACGATCCGCCGCGACATCATCGCCCTGGAGCAACGGGGCGAGGTGCAACGGGTGCGCGGCGGCGCGGTCTCCGCTGCGCCTCCGTCACCGCCGATGCAGTATCGAACCTCGAGCCAGAACCCTGCGGTGGCCGCAATCGTCTCCCGCGCGCTACGCGAAATCGAGGGCGCGTCGACGCTGCTGCTGGATGGCGGCACCACCCTGCTGGCGATGGCCGAGCGGCTGCAGCCGCAGCCCGGCCTGCTGGTCATGACCCCCTCGCCATGGATTGCCGTGGCCTGCCAGAAGAACGGCGTCGAGGTGTTCATGCTGGGCGGGAAATTGAGCCCCAGCGGCGGCATCAATGTCGGCGATGCCGCGCTGCTGGCCACGACGGATATCCATGTCGACATCGCCGTGCTCGGCGTCTGCGGGATCGACCCGGCATTCGGCCTCAGTGCCGATGACCTGCACGAGTCGCAGCTCAAGCTTGCGATGACACGGGTGGCGGCCAGAACGATCGCCCTGGCCTCGCGCGAGAAAATCGGTCGCCGCGCGCGCTACCGCGCCGTTGCACCGGAGCACCTGGACTGCCTCATCACCGACGCCGACACCACCGCCGTCGCGGATTTCAATCAGGATGGGATGGAGATCATTCATGCCTAGTGCACGCCGGATCTGGCTCGCCGTTGCCGCCGCTTTCATCCTCAATGGCGGGCTGTTCGGCGCCTGGGCGTCGCGAATCCCCACCGTCGTTCAGCAAAACGGGATCGACGGCGGCCAGTTGGGGCTGCTGCTACTGCTGCTCGCGCTGGGCGCCATCGTCTCCTTTCCGCTCGCCGGCCGCGCTTCGGACGCCTTCGGCGCGGCACGCACGACGCTCGCCATCGCGATCTTCTACACCCTGGCGCTGATCCTGATCGCGCTGGCCCCCGGACTGTGGCTGCTGGCGCCCGCGCTGTTCCTGTTCGGCGGCGCCCACGGCGCCATGGACGTGGCCATGAACAGTTGGGCCGGCGAGGCGGAGCGATACATCGGCAGGCGAGTGATGTCGTCGCTGCATGCGATGTGGAGCCTGGGTGCCGGCCTCGGTGCCGCCGCCGGCTACCTGGCGGTCAAGCTGGAACTGGGGCTGGCGGTGCACTTCACCGTCTTCGCCTTGTCGCTCTACGCCATCACGAGCTGGGTTGCCCACATTCGCTGGCAGTCCGAAACCCGCCCCCGCGCCTCCGGCGGCAGCCTGTTCCCGCTGCCCAGGGGCGGCCTGCTATGGGTGGGCATCATTGCCATGTGCGCCTCGATCGGCGAAGGCGCCATGGCGGACTGGAGCGCGCTCTTCCTGGTGGCGGTGACGTCGGCCAGCGAAGCGCAGGCGGCGCTCGGCTACACCGTGTTCTCGGTGGCCATGGTGATCATGCGGCTCATGGGGGATCGCCTGATATCGGCCTTCGGCCCGAGGAAAGCAGCGCGCTTTGCCGGATCCTCGGCATTGGCCGGCGTGCTGCTGGCGGTGCTGTTTGCCAATCTCTACACCGCCCTGGCGGGCTTCGTGCTGCTCGGCGTGGGCTACGCCCTGATCATGCCGCTGGCGATCACTCGCGCCGCCAACGATCCGGAGACGTCGCCAGGCGTGGCGATCGCCAGCGTCTCGACACTGGGCTACGGCGCGATGCTGGTGGGCCCACCGGCGATCGGCTTTACCGCCCACTTCATCACCCTGCACTATGCTTTCTGCCTGTTGGGCATCCTGGCGTGCTTCATCGTCATCTGCGCGCCAGCGCTAGAGCGGCGGTGATCCGGCCGCTCGCCGCTCGCGATTCCACGACACCCGTTCCCGGCCGAGGAGACAGCCATGTTCAATGCCATTGTGGTCAGCCAGCACGAAGACCGGTCATCCGAGGCGACGCTGTCTCGGCTGGCGCCCGATGCCCTTCCGCCGGGTGACGTTGTCGTCCGCGTGGCGTGGAGCACGCTCAACTACAAGGACGCCCTGGCGATCACCGGCAAGGGGCCGGTGATCCGCCGGTTCCCGATGGTGCCCGGCATCGACCTGGCCGGCACGGTGGAGCAGAGCGATGACCCGGCCTGGCAACCGGGCGACCGGGTGCTGATCAACGGCTGGGGAATCGGCGAATCGCACTGGGGCGGGCTGGCGCAGATGGCCCGGGTGCGCTCGGAATGGTTGACCGCCCTTCCCCGCGGCCTCGACCTACGGCAAACCATGGCGATCGGCACGGCGGGCTACACGGCGATGCTGAGCCTGATGGCGCTGGAGCGACACGGGCTCGAGCCGGGCCGCGGCGACGTTCTCGTCACCGGTGCCAACGGCGGCGTCGGCAGTGTCGCCATCATGCTGCTGGCAAGCCGGGGCTATCGTGTCGTCGCCTCGACCGGGCGCCCGGAAGAACGGCAACACCTGGAGTCTCTCGGCGCCTCGGAGATCCTGCCACGGGAGCCGCTGTCGAAACCGGGGCGCCCGTTGGACGAGACGCGCTGGGCGGCGGTCATCGACTCGGTCGGCAGCCACACCCTCGCCAACGCCTGCGCGCAGACCCAGTCCGATGGGCTGGTGGCGGCCTGCGGGCTGGCCCAGGGGATGGATTTCCCGGCCACCGTCGCGCCGTTCATCCTGAGAGGCGTGTCGCTGCTCGGCATCAACAGCGTGTTCAGGCCCCATGCGGAAAGGACGGAGGCCTGGTCCCGCCTGGCCGCGGAACTCGACCTCGAGAGGCTGGAGCGGACGACGACCGATATCGGCCTGTCGCAGGCCATCGATGCGGCGAGCGGGCTCCTGGCCGGCAGCGTCCGCGGTCGCCTCGTCGTGGATGTCAATCGATGAACGATCCGGCTCGCCCTGCCCGGGGGCGAGCCATTCAGGCCGGATGGCCCAGCAGCACGCGCAGCGCCTGGCGATTCTCGACCAGGTCGGCCAGCACATAGCCGTCGAGCACGGCGAGAAAGGCCTGCTGGGCCTTGGCTAGCACGCCCTTCAGGCGGCAGCCCGGTTCGATCGGACAGGTCGATTCCGGCCCGAAACACTCCAGCAGCTCCAGGTTTTCGGTTTGCCTCACCAGCGCGCCGATGCCGATCTCCTCGGCCGGCCGCTGAAGCCGCAGGCCGCCGCCCCGCCCGCGCAGGCTGGCCACGTACCCCAGTTGCACCAGTGTCTGGGCGACCTTGGCCAGATGATGCGTGGAGATGCCGTAGTGTGTCGCAGCGGCCTGTACCGTGGCCGGCATCTGGTCGTCCCTCACCGCCAGGTAGATCAGCAGTCTCAGGGCGTAATCGGTGTGCGTCGTCAGTTTCATCAGCGCTTGACAGCCATAATTTGGTAAATGATACTCCCATTTAAATAGGCATTTAAAATACCGATTAAAATCCTGCCAGAGGAGTCGAGATGCCAACCACCGCCCAGATCGATATCGTCAAGAGCACCATCCCGGTGCTGAGACAGCATGGCGAGACACTGACCCGCCACTTCTACGCCCGCCTGTTCGAGCACCACCCCGAGGTCCGGCACTACTTCAATCCCGCGCATCAGCGCTCTGGCGGTCAACAGCGGGCCCTGGCCGGCGCCATTCTCGCCTACGCCCAGCATATCGACGATCCGGCGGCGCTCGCCGATGCCATCGAGGTGATCGCCCAGAAGCACGCCTCGTTGACGATCCAGCCGGAACACTATCCGATCGTCGGCGAGCACTTGCTGGCGTCGATCCGGGAAGTGCTGGGCGACGCCGCCACCGACGAGGTGCTCGATGCCTGGGCTGCGGCCTACGGCGAACTGGCCAGGGTGTTCATCGAGCGCGAACGGACGATCTACGCCGAACAGCGCGAACATCAGGGTTGGGCGGGATTCAAGCCGTTCACGATCGTGCGGCGCGAGCGCGAGAGCGACAACATCGTCTCCCTCTATTTGGTGCCGGCGGACGGCAGCGAGCCGCCCGCGCACCTGCCAGGGCAGTATGTCTCGATTCGCGTGCAGGATGCCGATGGCCACACCGCCATGCGCAACTACAGTCTCTCCAACGCGCCGGGCGCCGCGGCTTATCGAATCAGCGTCAAACGTGAGGTCGGGGATGGCGAGGCTCCCGGGGGCGATGTCTCGAACCGCATTCACGACGACCTGGCCCAGGGCGACCGGATCGAGCTCTCACCGCCGTGCGGTGCGTTCACGCTCGAGCTGCCGGAATCGGCGGACAAGCCGCTGGTCTTCATCGCCGGCGGCATCGGTGCCACACCGCTGGTCTCCATGGCCCACGCGGCACTGCACGCCTCCCCGTCGCAGCCGGTTATCTTCATCCAGGCCGTACGCCACGGCGGGCTGCGACCGTTCACCCGCGAACTGGAGACGCTGGCCAGCCGTCATCCGAACTTCAGCCTGCACGTGTGCTTGAGCGAGCCAGGCGAAGCGGACGGCGCCGGCGACTCCGGGATCAAGCGCGGCGAGCTGGAACCGGCAGACCTCGAACGCTGGATTGGCGGGTGGGGAGCGACCTACTATTTCTGCGGGCCGCTACCGATGATGAGCCGGGTCGATCGGATGCTGGAAACCCGTGGCGTGGCGGCCGGCGATCGCCGCTACGAATGTTTCGGCCCAGCACAGCCGCTGGCGGCCTAACCGGATGACGATGGAACGCCCGGGCCGCAACACCACTTGAATAGCGCCATGACCGGGGAAACAACGCCATGACTGGGGAGATAGCGACATGACTTGCGAATTCATCAACGACCTTGGGTTGAAAGCGCCGATCTTCCAGGCGCCCATGGCGGGCGTCGCGACACCGGCCATGGCGGCCGCGGTCTCCAACGCCGGCGGGCTTGGCGCCCTGGGGGTTGGCGCGTCGACGCCGGAGGGCGCAGGCAAGGCCATTCGGGAAACCCGCGCCCTGACGACTCGGCCGTTCAACGTCAACGTCTTCTGTCACGCGCCGGCGCTGCGTGACAACGACCGCGAACGCCGCTGGATCGAGCGCGCCCGCCCGCTGTTCGAGTCGTTCGGCGCGACCCCACCGGCGCAGTTGAGGGAGATCTATTCGTCCTTCCCGGCCAGCGACGCCATGCTCGAAGTCCTGCTCGAGACCCGCCCTGCCGTCGTCAGCTTCCATTTCGGCCTTCCCCGGCCCGAGCAGATCGAGGCGCTGCGCCAGGCGGGATGCCGGTTGATGGCGACCGCAACCTGCCTTGCCGAGGCCCGGCAGATCGCGGAGTGCGGGCTCGATGCGATCGTCGCCCAGGGGTGGGGCGCGGGAGGCCATCGCGGCGTGTTCGACCCCGATGCCACTGACGAAGGACAATCGACACAAGCACTGACCCGCCAGCTCGTCCAGGAGATATCTCTGCCGATCATCGCGGCGGGCGGCCTGATGGATGGTGCCGATATCCAGCACGCCCTGGACTGGGGGGCGGCAGCCGCGCAATTGGGAACGGCTTTCATCCGTTGCCCGGAGAGCGCGGCCGACGAAGCCTATCGGGCTCGCCTGGTGTCCGGCGAGGGCACCGTGATGACGCGTGCGGTTTCCGGTCGACCTGCGCGCTGCCTGGTCAATCGGTTTACCGCTTGGGCCGAAGATGCCGACCGCGATGAGATCCCGGCCTATCCAAATACCTACGATCTCGGCAAGGCACTGAATGCCGCGGCCAAGGAAAGGGGCGAAACGGGCTTCGGGGCGCAATGGGCCGGTATCGGCAAAGCGCGGGGCGACAGCCTCCCGGCGGGAGAACTGATTCTAAAGCAGGAAGAAGAGCGACGAGCGGCGGCTTCGGCCGGCGGTCATCGGTTCGGGGGGAAGGCAGGCAAGACCGGTGGGTAATCCAGTTCAGGCAATCAGCACAGCGGATAAGAGACCCTGTCGTGACAGGCCTCAGATACGCTGCTGTTCCTTGCCAATCAGCTCCACGGCATCCTGCCGTGCGTCCCTGTGAGAACCGCTTCCTGCGGCTTCCTTCCGTTGATTCGGTACCTCCCTGGTACCGCCCCACGGTAGACCCGTTATTCGCGAAATAAGTTGATACAGATCATCTAACGCAAAATAAATTCGATGCACGGGGATCCGGCTGTCGCCAGCCGGCCGCATCCACACCAAGCCTCCCGAGGCTTCCTTGCCTAGCGTCCCTGGCGGCATGTTTGGGTATGTGGACCCCGCACCATCCCTGATGCAATGCTCAATGTGGTGCAGAAAGCCCGATTACGCCAACGTGAATCTCCACCGGCCAGCGCGCTCGGCGCTGACCGCCCCCGACACCTGGCCCGGTAATCATGCGCTCGACAGGGATCGCCTGCCCCAGCCCGCGGGAAAAGAACGCAGGCGTCTCGAGGCGAGAGAGCGCTATTCGTCCAGGTCGCGGATCCATTGACGCACCCGATGACGCCTCGGACGCGAAGCGTATCGGCGAGTCACGAGACGCGTCGGCACGAGCGCCTCGCCCGATTCACCCATGGTCAGCTCGAAGGTTCTGGCGGCCCCCACGGGCGAGTCCTCACTGCCGTAGACGGCGATGACCCGCAGCTCTATCGACTGGAGCGTGCGCCCATCGACCGACTGAAAGTCGTCGGAGGGGAGTCCGTGAAAACGAAGAATACGGCCGATGATGTCTTGGAAAGTGCCGATATGATTGTAGCTGCCGGAGAGCATCGGCCCCTGCCGAGTGGTCTCGATCAAGCGACTGGCCTCGTCTCGCTCGTCCGGCGACGCCTCGAAGTCGATCATATCCTTGGAGAGCGTCCCCTGGTCGGTGTGGAGTATCGCGACGATGTGTTCGATGAAGATCGGCTCGGGGCTCATGTTGCTGATGACGCAGCGGGCCTGCAGCGTGCGGCCGAAGCCACGATTGATGATGATCTTGGGTTGACGTTGGCGTCTGAAATTCAGGTAAAGCAGTTGCGCGTAGAACAGCCAGACGAAGAGCGTACACACGCTGGTCAAGGCCGTGATGGCCGGGCTGTTCTGGGAAATCCAATCCATCATATCGGTGCTCGCAACCTCTTCCCCCAAGGCATCGCCGTTCGCCACGCGTGACACGGCCAGGTATCAACGAATTGCCGTCAGGGAGCAACCCGCAGCTATCACGTTGGACCATGGCACCGACGTTCGCAATGATCCCGGCAACGC
>NZ_CALFQK010000149.1:0-43090 GCF_937921195.1 uncultured Salinicola sp. | reverse complement strand
GGGTGCGCTATACCGCTCCCGGCGCCGGCGAAGTGGTTGCCATCAATCGTGGTGAGAAGCGTCGCCTGTTGTCGGTCGTCATCAAGCTCGACGAAGAAGAAGAGAGCGAAACGTTCACCGCGCATGGCGTGGACGGGTTGGCCTCGCTGACACGCCAGCAGGTGGTCGATCAACTGGTCGACTCCGGCCTGTGGACGGCGCTGCGCACCCGGCCGTTTTCCCGGGTCCCGGCGCTCGATGCGGTGCCGGCGGACATCTTCGTGACGGCCATCGACACGCATCCGCTGGCGGCAGATCCCAAGCTGATCATCGACGCCGACAGCGATGCCTTCCGCCACGGGCTGGCGGTGATCCGGCATCTGACACCCGGAAAACTGTTCGTGTGCCGCCGTGGCGACACCCCCTTGCCGGGAGATGACCTCGACGGCGTCGACGCCCAGGGCTTCGACGGGTTGCATCCCGCCGGGCTGGTGGGTACGCATATCCACTACCTGTCGCCGGTCGGCCTGCAGCGTCAGGTGTGGCATCTCGACTGCCAGGACGTGATCGCCATCGGCAAGCTGTTCGTCGAGGGGCAGCTCGACCCGACCCGCGTCGTCGCCATCGGCGGCCCGCGGGCCAAGAATCCCCGCCTGGTCCGGACGCGGCTGGGAGCGAGCAGCGAGGAGCTGCTCCAGGGCGAGATCGAGCAGCCGGAGGACACGCGGGTCATCTCGGGATCGATCTTCGGTGGCGCGCAGTGCGAGGGAAGCCGTCAGTTCCTGGGGCGCTTCCATCGCCAGTTCTCGCTGCTGGAAGAGGGCAACAAGCGGGCCTTCATGGGCTGGCTATCGCCCGGTCGCAATCGCCATTCGGTGATGGGGATCTACGTCTCCCAGTTCCTGGGTCTGCCCAACTACGCGCCCAACACCTCGACCAACGGCTCCGAGCGCGCCATGGTTCCGATCGGTGCCTATGAAAAAGTGATGCCGCTGGACATCATGCCGACCCAGTTGCTGCGCTCGCTGATCGTTGGCGACATCGAATCGGCCATGCAACTCGGCTGCCTGGAGCTGGATGAGGAAGACCTCTCGCTGTGCACCTATGTGTGCCCCGGCAAGTACGAGTATGGTCCCATCCTGCGCGACAACCTGACCATGATCGAGAAAGAGGCCTGACGATGGGGATTCGCAATACGCTCGACAAGCTGGAGCCTCATTTCGAGAAGGGCGGCAGGTACGAGAAGTTCTACGCCCTCTACGAGGCGGTCGATACGATTTTCTATTCGCCGCCCAGCGTCACCAAGAGCATGACTCACGTGCGCGACGGGATCGACCTGAAGCGCATCATGATCACGGTCTGGGCCTGTACTTTCCCGGCCATGTTCTTCGGCATGTACAACGCCGGCTACCAGGCCAACATGGCGATCGCCGATGGCTTCGGCGCGATCGGTGGCTGGCGCGAGACGTTGACCATGGCGCTGGCGGGCAGCCACGATCCGGCTAGCATCTGGGCGAACTTCGTCCTCGGCGCAACCTACTTCCTTCCCATCTACCTGGTCACGTTCGTGGTGGGCGGCTTCTGGGAAGTGCTGTTCGCGGTCAAACGTGGCCACGAGGTCAACGAAGGGTTCTTCGTCACCTCCGTGCTGTTCGCGCTGACGCTGCCGGCCACCATCCCGCTGTGGCAAGTGGCACTGGGCATCACCTTCGGTGTGGTGATCGGCAAGGAGATCTTCGGCGGCACCGGCAAGAACTTCCTCAACCCGGCACTGACCGGGCGTGCCTTCCTCTACTTCGCCTATCCGGCCCAGATCTCCGGCGACAGCGTGTGGGTGCCGGCCGACGGCTATACCGGCGCCACGGCGCTCTCCAACGCCGCGCTCAATGGCATGGAGGGCCTGCATCAGCAGTACAGCTGGTGGGATGCCTTCTTCGGCTTCATCCAGGGCTCGGTGGGAGAGACCTCGACACTGGCGATTCTGATCGGCGCGGCGGTGCTGCTGCTGACGCGCATTGCCTCCTGGCGCATCATGGCCGGCGTCATGCTCGGCATGATCCTGACCTCCACGCTGTTCAACTTCGTCGGCTCCGACAGCAATCCGATGTTCGCGATGCCGTGGTACTGGCACCTGGTGCTGGGCGGGTTCGCCTTCGGCATGGTGTTCATGGCCACCGACCCGGTGTCGGCATCCATGACCGACCGCGGCAAGCTGATCTTCGGTGCGCTGATCGGGGTGATGACGGTGCTGATCCGCGTGGTCAACCCGGCCTTCCCCGAGGGCATCATGCTGGCGATCCTGTTCGCCAACCTGTTCGCGCCCCTCATCGATCACTACTTCGTGCAGGCCAACATCCGGCGACGCCAGAAACGGCTCGCGAGCCTGGCGCCGGTGCCCACCGAGAAGGAGGCTGTCTGATGGCGAGCAACAACTCGATCAAGAAGACGCTGATCGTCGCATTCTCACTTTGCGTCATCTGCTCGGTGGTCGTCTCTTCCGCAGCCGTGGTTCTCAAGCCGAAGCAGGTTCAGAACCAGGAGCTGGATCGCAAGAGCAACATCCTCCAGGTGACCCAGCTCTACAAGCCGGGCGACGATGTCGAGGAGAAGTACGCTGAACTGATCACCCCGCGTGTGGTCGATCTCAAGACCGGCGAGTACTCCGACGACCTGGACCCGGACAGCTACGACCAGTTCGATGCCGCCAAGGATCCGGCGACCTCCCGCACGCTGTCGGGCGAGGACGACATCGCCGGGATCGGCCGTCAGGAGAACTACTCCACGGTCTACCTGGTGGGCGATCCCGACGATCCGGAGCAGATCGTCATGCCGATCCGGGGCCAGGGGCTGTGGGGCCTGATGGAAGGTTTCTTGTCCGTGCGCGGCGACGGCAATACCATCGTGGGGCTATCCTACTACGACCAGTCGGAGACGCCGGGCCTCGGCGGTGAAGTCGACAACCCGCGCTGGAAGGCCCAGTGGGACGGCAAGAAAATCTATGAGGGCGGTGATTTCCAGGACCCTCAGATTCAACTCGTGAAAGGCGGCGCCAGCGGCGAATACGAAGTCGACGCGCTGTCGGGAGCCTCGCTCACCAGCCGGGGCGTCACCAACATGTTGCGGTTCTGGCTGAGTGACGAGGGCTACGCCCCGTACCTCGCCCGATTCCACGACGATTCCCAAGGAGGTGCGTGAAGATGGCTACCGACTCCGTGAAAGACGTCGTCCTGTCACCGGTATTCAAGAACAACCCGATTGCCTTGCAGGTACTGGGGATCTGTTCGGCACTGGCGGTGACCAACTCCATGAGCGTATCGCTGGTCATGGGTCTGGCGGTGATCGCCGTCACGGCTTTCTCCAGCATGTTCGTGTCGTTGATTCGCAATCACATCCCATCGTCGATCCGCATCATCGTGCAGATGACGATCATCGCGTCGCTGGTCATCGTGGTCGATCAGGTGCTGCGCGCCTACGCCTATGACATGTCCAAGCAGCTGTCGGTGTTCGTCGGCCTGATCATCACCAACTGTATCGTCATGGGACGTGCCGAAGCCTACGCCATGCAGAACGGACCGGTGATGAGCTTCCTCGACGGTGTCGGCAACGGCCTGGGCTACGCGGTCATCCTGTTGATCGTCGGTTTCGTGCGCGAACTGCTGGGTTCCGGCAGCGTGTTCGGCCTGACGATCCTGCCCACGGTGCAGAATGGCGGCTGGTACGTGCCCAACGGCCTGATGCTGCTGCCGCCGTCCGCGTTCTTCGTCATCGGCCTGTTCATCTGGGTGCTGCGCTGGTTCAACCCGGAGCAGATCGAGAAGACGGAATATCGCATCGTTGCCAACAGCAAGGCCAAGATCAAGGAGACCGCCAATGTTTGAGCACTATCTCAGCCTGTTCGTGAAGGCGGTCTTCGTCGAGAACATGGCGCTGGCCTTCTTCCTCGGCATGTGTACTTTCCTGGCCGTGTCCAAGAAGATCTCCTCGGCCATCGGCCTGGGCATCGCCGTGATCGTGGTCCTGACGATCACCGTGCCGGTCAACAATCTGATCCTCAACTACCTGCTCAAGGCGGGGGCGCTGAGCTGGACCGGCCTGGAAGGGGCCGAGAACATCGACCTCAGCTTCCTGGGACTGTTGAGCTACATCGGCGTCATTGCGGCGATCGTCCAGATTCTCGAGATGTTTCTCGACAAGTTCGTGCCGGCGCTCTACAACGCCCTGGGTGTGTTCCTGCCGCTGATCACGGTCAATTGCGCCATCATGGGGGCCTCGCTGTTCATGGTGCAGCGCGACTACACCTTCGGCGAGTCGGTGATCTACGGCGCCGGCGCAGGCGCCGGCTGGGCCCTGGCCATCATGGCGCTGGCGGGTATCCGCGAGAAGCTCAAGTACAGCGATGTACCGGGCAGCCTGCAAGGCCTCGGCATCACCTTCATCACGGCAGGATTGATGTCGCTGGGCTTCATGTCCTTCTCCGGCATCCAGCTCTGACACCAACATGACCGGGTGGCGTCGTGACAGGCGCCACCGCAAACAGGGAAATAGGAATCCGACATGGTTGATACATCCATCATCGTGCTCGGCGTCGTCATGTTCACCGTGATCGTGCTGGGATTGGTGGCAATCATTCTGGCGGCGCGTAGCCGGCTGGTGAGCAGCGGCGACGTGGCGATCGAGATCAATGGCGACCCTGACAATACCGTGACCACTCAGGCCGGTGGCAAGCTGCTTCAGACCCTGGCTGCCAACGGTATCTTTCTCTCCTCGGCGTGTGGTGGCGGGGGCTCCTGCGCCCAGTGCAAGTGCCAGGTGAGCGATGGCGGCGGCTCGATCCTGCCGACCGAAGAGTCTCACTTCACGCTGCGCGAGAAGAAGGAAGGCTGGCGTCTCTCCTGTCAGGTGCCGGTCAAGCAGGACATGAAGATCCGCGTTCCCGACGAGGTCTTCGGGGTCAAGAAGTGGGAATGCGAAGTGACCCAGAACCCCAACGTCGCGACCTTCATCAAGGAACTCAACCTCAAGTTGCCGGAAGGCGAGGAAGTGGCGTTCCGTGCCGGCGGCTACGTGCAGCTGGTGGCGCCGCCCTACGACGTCAAGTTCTCCGACTTCGATATCGAGGAGGAGTACCGCGGCGACTGGGAGAAGTTCGGCCTGTTCGACATCTCTCACAAGAGCGACGAGGAGGTGATTCGCGCCTACTCGATGGCGAACTATCCGGAAGAGAAGGGGCTTCTCAAGTTCAACATCCGTATCGCCACGCCGCCCCCCAAGTCGAGCCATCCCCCGGGGCTGATGTCGACCTACGTGTTCGGTCTCAAGCCGGGTGACAAGGTCACCGTGATGGGGCCGTTCGGCGAGTTCTTCGCCAAGGACACCGAGGCCGAGATGGTGTTCATCGGCGGTGGTGCCGGCATGGCGCCGATGCGCAGCCATATCTTCGACCAGCTCAAGCGGCTCAAGTCCAAGCGCAAGATGTCCTTCTGGTACGGTGCGCGCTCCTGGCGGGAGACGTTCTACAACGAAGAGTACGACCAGCTGGCCGAGGAGTTCGACAACTTCGAGTGGCACTTGGCGCTCTCCGATCCTCAGCCGGAAGACAACTGGGAAGGGCCCACCGGGTTCATCCACAACGTGCTCTACGAGAACTATCTCAAGGATCACCCGGCGCCCGAGGACTGCGAGTACTACATGTGCGGGCCGCCGATGATGAACGCCTCGGTGATCAAGATGCTGACCGATCTTGGGGTGGAGCCGGAGAACATCATGCTGGATGACTTCGGCGGATGATCGGATCGCAACGGCGCCGGGCGACAGGGCCGATCCTTCTGGGGTTGGCCCTGTTGCTATTCGCACTGCTGGCCGGGTGCGAGCGCGAACCCGAGTCCTATCGGCTGGAAGGGCCGATCTTCGGTACCGGGTTCCATGTCACCTTCTACGGCGATTACGACGACGACCAGCTCGCCGAGATCGAGGGGTCGGTCAAGGCGGCGCTGGATCGGGTCGACCAGCTGATGTCGACCTACAAGACAGGCTCCGAGCTCTCGAGGTTCAATCGGGCACCGGTGGGAGAGCCGTTCCAGCTCTCGCCGCAGACCGCGGAAGTGATCCGCGAGGCCATTCGGGTGGGCGACATGTCCGCTGGGGCCTTCGACGTGACGGTCGGCGCGGCGGTGAACCTGTGGGGATTCGGGCCGGACAAGCATCCGGATCGCGTGCCCGACGACGACGCCATTGCCAAGGCGCTGAAAGAGGTCGACTACCAGGCGCTGAAGCTCGATGGCAACACCCTGACCAAGACCAAGCCGGTCTATGTCGATCTGTCGGGCATTGCTAAGGGATACGGCGTCGATGCCGTGGCGCGGGCGCTGGACGATCTGGGCGTGCAGCGCTACCTGGTCGAGGTGGGGGGCGAGATCCGGACGCGAGGCAGCAAGCCCGGCGACGAGCCGTGGCGGATCGCGGTGGAAAAACCGGTCTCGAACGAGCGCAGCGTGCAGCGTATCATTGAGTTGGATGATTCGGCCGTGGCGACGTCGGGCGACTACCGTAACTATTTCGAAAGCGACGGCAAGCGATACTCGCACACCATCGATCCGCGCACTGGCCGGCCGATCAAGCATCACTTGGTCTCGGTGACGGTGATCACGTCCGACTGCATGACGGCCGATGCGCTGGCCACGGCGATCGACGTCATGGGACCGGACGCGGGTTATGCCATGGCCGAGCGGGAAAACCTGGCGGTCTATCTCGTTGTCAAAACACCGGATGGCTTTGAAACCCGGGCCTCGACCGCGTTTCAGCGCTATCTGAAAGACTCGGATTAGGAGGGTCAGTCATGACGATCTGGATTCTGGCTTTTGCCATCATGCTGCTGCTGGTCGGCGGCATGGCGATCGGCGTCATTCTCGGGCGCAAGCCCCTCGCGGGCTCCTGCGGCGGCCTCAATACGCTGGGCCTGAAGAACGGATGCGAAATCTGCGGCGGCAACGATGAGGTCTGCGAAGAAGAGAGCCGCAAGAACCTGGCCGGAGCGCGTCGGCGCAGCGACGAGAACCGCGGTGCGGACCTGGGTTACAACGCCGTCAAGCGTTGAGCGACATGCCGGCCGCAGGTGTCGCCACGAGCCAATCGAATCGTAAGCCATCGGGTAAGGAGTAGGCGAAGCACATGGCAGTTCACAATTATGACCTCGTGGTCATCGGCTCGGGGCCCGCGGGAGAGAGTGCAGCAATCAATGCGGCGAAGCATGGCAAGCGTGTCGCCATCGTCGAGCGGCAGTCCTCCGTCGGTGGCAACTGCACCCACTGGGGGACGATCCCCTCCAAGGCGCTACGGCACCAGGTCAAGCAGATCATGCAGTTCAACACCAACCGCATGTTCCGCGATATTGGCGAGCCCCGCTGGTTCTCTTTTCCGAAGGTTCTGGAACGCTCCCGGGTGACGATCGATCAGCAGGTCGAACTCCGCACCAAGTTCTACTCCCGCAACCGCATCGACCTGTTCTTCGGCGTGGCGCGCTTTCGCGACGAGCACACCGTCGTGGTTCGGGACAATCACGAAGGGGCGGAAGAGCTCAGTGCACCGCAGTTCGTGATCGCCACCGGCTCCCGTCCCTATCGGCCGGCGGACGTCAATTTCCGTCATCCGCGGATCTACTGCTCGGACACCATCCTCGGCCTGTCGCATACGCCACGCACGCTGATCATCTACGGTGCCGGCGTGATCGGGTCCGAGTACGCCTCCATCTTCTCCGGCCTGGGCGTCAAGGTCGACCTGATCGACACCCGCGAGCGCCTGCTCTCCTTCCTCGACGACGAGATCAGCGACGCGCTCTCCTACGAGCTGCGCAACTACGGTGTGCTGATCCGGCACAACGAAGAGTATCGCAGCGTCGAGGGTGACGAGGCCGGCGTGGTGGTCAACCTGGAGTCCGGCAAGCGCCTGCGCGCCGATGCTTTCCTGTGGGCCAACGGACGTACCGGCAATACCGACGAACTGGGACTGGAGAACATCGGGCTGGAGGCCAACGGTCGCGGCCAGCTGCAGGTGGACGATCACTATCGCACGGCGATCCCGCATATCTACGCGGTGGGGGACGTGATCGGCTGGCCGAGCCTGGCGAGCGCGGCCTACGACCAGGGCCGCAGTGCCAGCGACGAGTTCCTCGGCGAGGATTTTCGCTTCGTCGACGACATTCCCACCGGGATCTACACGATTCCCGAGATCAGTTCGGTGGGCAAGACCGAGCGGGAGTTGACCGAAGCCAAGGTGCCCTACGAAGTGGCCCAGGCGTTCTTCAAGGATACCGCCCGCGCGCAGATCACCGGTGACACCGCCGGCATGCTCAAGATCCTGTTCCATCGCGAGACGCTGGAGATCCTGGGGATCCACTGCTTCGGCGACCAGGCGTCGGAGATCGTCCATATCGGCCAGGCCATCATGCAGCAGAAGGGCGAGGCGAATACGCTGCGCTACTTCATCAATACCACTTTCAACTATCCCACCATGGCCGAGGCCTATCGCATCGCGGCCCAGAACGGTCTGAACCGACTGTTCTGAAGCTGGCCAGCCAGCGCGCCTGGTCCACGCCGGGCGCGCCCAGCGTGGCTCCGGGCGGGCCGAATCAGGCCTTCTCCTGCTGTTTCTGACGTTCGAGAGCGATCTGCAGGGCCGGATTGCGATAGCGATAGACACGCAGACTCTTCAGAAAGACATCGTCCTCCAGCCGCTGGTCTGACCGGCGGGCACGGGTTCGCGTCTTCGGCGGACGTGCCGGTGGATCGTTGAGATGCGGTAGCTTCAGCGCCGGGTCGGGAATGAACAGCGGCAGCGGCAGGTTCATGGCCCGACGCATTCGCCCATCCTCCAGCGCCTCGCGGAAGAACAGGTTGGCTCGCATCACCGGCGCCTGCTGCTGGATCTGCGCCAGGGGTTCGTCGCTGGGGAGGTCGGCGAGCTTGCGCAGTTGGATCTGGATGTGCGATGCCGACAGATCCATCTGCTTCAACCGGGCCTCGGCATCGGCAACGCTGAGGCGCTTGATCGAGCGGCCGCTGGTGTACCAGGCAAGCCTGATTCGCGAGAGCGGCGCGTCGGCGATCGGAAGCTGGCGCCAGCACTGCTTGAGATGCAGGCGGGCCAGCCCCTGGCCCCGGAGGTGGTCGTGCAGCACCGGGTGTCGGAAGGGCAGGACGGCCTTGATCTCGGGGATCAGTTTCGGGGCGGAGTGACGGATGCGTTTCAGGGTCGCGGCAAATCTTGCCTTGACGCGATTGACCGCTTCGACGGCTTCCATGATTGACGGCCCGGCGACGATCACGCCGATGTAGTTGCGCGTTTCGCGGCCATCCTGTCCGTCCTGGTACCAGAAGTCGGTCAGGGCGCGACGGAGCCAGCTGGCGTCGACGATCGAATTGCCCAGTGCCCAGGCGGGGGTGGGGTCGTCGGCGTAGGCCTTCGCCAGATGCTCGACCGCATCGATCAGGTGGTCGAAGTCGGATTCCAGCTCGGCCAGCAAGCGATACTGCAGTTCCATGGATGGCCCCGAGAAGTGAATTTCGGTTTATACCGTTATCCTAGCTGTTGTGACAGCCCGCAGGAAAGGGGTGTGGCAGTGTCATGCCGGGCGCGGGTGGCATTCGCTGCCGCCGCTATTGGCGGCAGCGATTCGACGCAACCCGCTCAGCGGTCGCGGTAGCGGCGGGTCAGGTCGCCGTAGGCGTCGATACGCCGATCACGCAGGTAGGGCCAGATTCGACGCACGTCCTCGCTGCGCAGCAGATCCACCTCGACCAGCAGGTTCTCGCTCTGTTCTCCCGCCTGGGCCAGAAACTCACCCTGCGGACCACAGACGAAACTGCCACCCCAGAAATCGATGCCTTCGCCGACCCGGGACGAATCGGGTTCATGGCCCACCCGGTTGGCGACGAGCACCGGCAGGCCGTTGGCCACGCCGTGCGATCGCTGAATCAGCGTCCAGGCGTCCTTCTGGCGCTGCTTCTCCGCGGTGTCGTCGGACGGGGTCCACCCGATCGCGGTGGGATACAGCAGCAGGTCGGCGCCGGCCAGTGCCATCAAGCGAGCCGCTTCCGGATACCACTGATCCCAGCACACCAGCACGCCGAGACGACCGACCGAGGTATCGATCGGTTCGAACCCCTGCTCGGCATCCTCGTCGCCCGGTGTGAAGTAGAACTTCTCGTAGAAGCCGGGGTCGTCGGGAATGTGCATCTTGCGATAGTGCCCGACGCGGCCTCGGGCGCGATCCAGCACGATCGCGGTGTTGTGATAGAGGCCGGCAGCCCGGCGCTCGAAGATCGAGCCGACGATGACGATGTCGAGCTCTCGTGCGAGATCGGCAAGCTTTTGCCCGGTGGGGCCGTCCAATGGTTCGGCCAGGTCGAACAGCGCGGTGTCTTCGCACTGGCAGAAATAGTGGGTCGCGTGCAGCTCCTGCAGCAGTACCAGCTCGGCGCCCTGGGCGGCGAGCTCGCGGATGCCGGCTTCGCTCGCTTCGAGGCTGCGCTGTTTTTCCGGCCAGGCCTGCTGTTGCACCAGGCCGATTCTGAGCGTCTTGGACATCGTCTCTCCTTACCGTTGGAAGAGCGCGGGGTCGAGCGATCCGCGCGGCAGCTGCATGGTCAGGCAGTGCAGACTGCCATGCTGGCGAATGACGGCGCGGCAGTCGATGGGCACCACCTCTCGCCCCGGGAACGCTTGATCGATTACCTGGAGCGCCCGGAAATCGGCGGCATCGCCATAGGTGGGCACCAGCACCGCGCCGTTGATGATCAGGAAGTTGGCATAGGTTGCCGGCAGGCGGTGGCCATCGTCGGGGTCGAAGCAGGCCTTGGGCCAGGGTAGCGCCAGCAGGCGATAGGGCGAACCGTCCTCGCGGCGAAGCGCCTTGAGCTCGGTCTCCATGGCGGCCAGCGCTGCATGGTGCGGATACTGTGGGTCGTCGCAACGTACGTAGACGATCGTCGCGGGGTCGCAAAAGCGCGCCAGCGTATCGACATGGCTGTCGGTATCGTCTCCCTCGAGATGGCCGTGCTCGAGCCAGAGCATGCGAGCGATGCCGAGCTGTTCGCCCAGGCGAGCCTCGATGGCGTCACGATCGAGCCCGGGGTTGCGGTTGGGGTTGAGCAGGCAGGCGCTGGTCGTGAGCAGCGTACCTTCGCCATCGGACTCGATGGCTCCGCCCTCTAGGACCAATGCCTGCGATACCACCGGCGCCGCGAACACGCCCTGGGAGGCCAGCGACCGGGTCAGTGCGTCGTCCCGCGCCGCGGCGAACTTGCTCCCCCAGCCGGTGAACACGTAATCCAGGAGCTCGATACGGCCATCGCGCTCGACGGCGATCGGGCCGTGGTCACGGGCCCAGGTGTCGTCGCTGGGCGCCACCGCGAGATGGTAAAGGGAGGCATCGACCCCTAGTGACGTGAATCGGGCGCCCAGCCGAGCCCGCTGGCCATCGTCGTGGACGACGATCAGCACCGGCTGGTAGCGGGTGATGGCCACGACCATCGCTTCCATCGTCGCCTCGATCTGCCCGAGCAGCGGCGCCCAGTCGCTGGTCGGCGTTGGCCAGGTCAGTTGAATGGCGTCCTGCGGATGCCATTCGGGGAACAGACGCGGGGTCATGGTGTCTCCATTGCGCATAAGGGCCGATGTGCGTCAGGGCCGATGTCGAGGACGCGGCATTCTAGGGCCTGATCGTGGCGATGCAAGCTGGAATTCGTCGTTCGCGTCGCCGTCGCGCGATTCTCTGCCGCCATTTATCGCGCCATCTATCGATAGGGCGTCAGTGTAGCTCCAGGCGCGCGCGTGGCAAGCGGCAAACCGCTCGTCAAACTGGCGTTTTCGGGAACCGCCAAAACCCGTAACATGAGCCGCTGCTGACAAGGAACCAACCCGATGCTCGACCGTTTACCCTTTCTGGTGGGCCTGAGATACGTCCGGGCCAAACGACGTAATCATTTCATATCCTTCATCTCGCTCACTTCGATGCTCGGCCTGGCCCTGGGGGTCGCCGTCCTGATCCTGGTGCTGTCGGTCATGAACGGCTTCGACCACGAGCTGCGCACGCGCGTGCTGGGCATGGTGCCGCACACCCGCATCGAACAGCAGGGCGGCATGCAGGACTGGAAGGCGCTGGCCGAGAAGGTCGATCAGCACAAGGATGTGGTCGCCTCGGCACCCTATGTGCAGCAGCAGGGCATGTTCTCCGCCAGCGGGCGCACCCAGGGGGCGATGGTCACCGGGGTACAGCCGGACTACGAGCGCCACGTCTCGATCATCGACCAGCACATGCAGGCCGGTTCGCTCGACGACCTCTCTCCGGGAAGCTGGCACGTGGTGCTGGGCTCGCTGCTGGCGCGTAATCTCGGCGTCGGCGTCGGTGATCGCGTGACGCTGCTGGTGCCGGAAGCCTCCATCACGCCGGGCGGCGTCTTCCCACGGCTGAAGCGCTTCACCGTCAGTGGCATCTTCAAGGTCGGGGCCGATCTGGATGCCAACCTGGCCTATGCCAACATCGAGGACATGCAGACGCTCGCCCGTCTCGGCGACAAGGTCGATGGCCTGCGCCTGGAGCTCGACGACCTGTTCAAGGCCGGGCCGGTGACCCGGGACATCGTCTCGAACCTGGGGGCCGGGTACCGGGGCATGGACTGGACGTACACCCACGGCAACCTGTTCCAGGCGATCCAGATGGAGAAGCACATGATCGGCCTGCTGCTGATGGTGATCGTCGCGGTGGCGGCCTTCAACATCGTCTCGACGCTGGTCATGGTGGTCACCGACAAGCACGCGGATATCGCCATCCTGCGCACGATCGGGGCCAAGCCGAAATCGATCATGGGAATCTTCGTGGTGCAGGGGCTGGCGATCGGTGTCATCGGTATCGTGATCGGCGTCATCGCCGGGGTGATCCTGGCGCTGACGGTCTCCGACATCATCGCCTGGTTCCAGGCGGCGACCGGTATCCAGTTCCTCGATCCCAACGTCTATTTCATCAGCTATCTGCCGTCGCGGCTCGAGATGAGCGACCTGGGCGTGATCGTCTCCAGCGCCTTCGGGCTGACCTTCCTGTCGACGCTCTATCCGGCCTGGCGAGCGGCGCGTATCCAGCCTGCGGAGGTGTTGCGCTATGAGTGAGTCCAACTCTCGATCATCATCCGTCAGCGGAGACAACATCATGCTCGACTGCCGCCAGCTCACGCGGACCTACAGCGAAGGCCCGCAGGATCTTACGGTTCTGGATCGCCTGGACCTGCAGGTGCGGGCAGGCGAGCGGGTGGCCGTCGTCGGCAGTTCCGGCTCCGGCAAGACCACGCTACTCAACCTGCTGGGTGGCCTCGACCGGCCCACCGGCGGCGAGGTCATCATTGGCGGCCAGTCGCTGGCGGGTCTGGGCGAGGCGGCGCTGGGCAGTTTCCGCAACCGCTATATCGGCTTCGTCTACCAGTTCCACCACCTGCTGGCGGAGTTCACCGCGGCGGAGAACGTCGCGCTGCCGCTGATCATCCGGGGGCAGGCGCGCAAGGTTGCGGTCGACAAGGCGCAGAGACTGCTGGATCGCGTCGGAATGGCCCCGCGGGGCGCGCACAAGCCGGGCGAGCTGTCGGGGGGGGAGCGCCAGCGTGTGGCCATCGCCAGGGCGCTGGTCACCGATCCCAGCCTGGTGCTGATGGACGAGCCCACCGGAAACCTGGATCAGGACACGGCGGCCAATATCCTTGCCATGATGGACGAGCTGGCGGCGACCACCGACTGCGCATTCGTGGTGGTGACGCACGACCTGTCACTGGCGGCACACCAGGATCGTACGATGCGCCTGGACAGAGGCCAGTTGACCGCCGTCTGACATCGCCGGCTAAAGCTGAAGCCGCCCTGGACGATCAATAGTCCAGGGCGGCTTTTTTGTGCGCGTGCGCTCGGTGGGGATGGCATCGATGGTGCCGGCGAGGCGGGGTTCACTGCCGTTGCCGGCGCTGGCGCCGTCTGGCGCGTCTTCGCCAGCTACGGTAGATCTGGAATCGCCAGACCAATCGCACCAGGACGTTGCTGGTGATGGCCAGTATCACGCCGACGATGACCGAACCGACCGCCAGTGGCAGGACGATGTGAGCCATCTGCTCGGCGATCCACATGGTGGTGATGTGATCCGGCACCTGGCGCGCGGGGTAGTTCATGACCCAGGCGCCGACCCGATAGTTGAAGTAGAAGACCACCGGCATCGTCAGCGGGTTGGTCAGCCAGACGAGGCTGACGGAGAGCGGCAGGTTGGCGCGCAGGCAGTAGGCGCCGAAAGCCGCCAGCAGCATCTGGCCGGGGATGGGCAACATTGCCGCGAACAGGCCGACCATACAGGCGTTGGCGACACTACGGCGAGAGAGCACCCACATCGCCGGGTCGCCCAGCATGTGATGCATGAATCGCAACGAACGAGTGCGCTGCAGCCTCTCCTGGCTGGGGATGTAGCGTTGTAACCATCGACGAGACATGAGGCCGCTCGCTGGACGAAGAAGGCCCATTATCCATACAACCCCAAGGGCCCGCCATGTTAAGTCCTCCATCGAGAAGCCTTGGCCTTGCCGACCCTTGAGGCGGAGAGATGGGCCTGGATGCGGGCCCGTCGTGTCGGCTGGGCCATGCCGTTGGCCCTGGCCGCGATCGCTGGCGCTGTCGTCGGTTATCGCGTCGGCGGCGCTGAAGCGTCGCTCTGGGGTGTGCCGTGGGCCGTCGCGGCAGTCGGTCTGCTGCTGGCGCTGTGGAAACGGTCGCTGTGGGGAGGGCTGGCGACGCTGGCGTTCCTGGCTTGTGCCCATGATGTCGGTCAGCAGCGCCACGGCGTGCTGCCCCCGGCCCTGGCGGGGCACGAATTCGTGCTCTCCGGCCGCATCCTGTCTCTGGATGCCGATCAGCGCCGCTCCCGTTTTCTCTTCGACATCGACGCCTGCCGACCCGACGACCCGGACGACACCTGTCCCGCGGTCACGCGTGTCAGGTTGTCCTGGTACGGCGCACCCGAGCTGCAGCCGGGGGAGCGCTGGTCGTTCGTTACCCGCCTGCGCGAGCCGCTGGGGTTTGCCAACCTGGATACCTTCGATTACGGCGCCTGGCTCTGGCGGGAGGGTATTCAGGCGCTCGGCTACGTTCGCGACGAATCGCCACGGCGCCTCACCGGGGCCGCTTTCTCCGTGCGTCGGGTGGCGCTCGGCCAGTTGGACGAGATGGCGCTGTCGGCCAGAGGCAAGCGCTGGCTGGCGGCATTGACGCTCGGCGCGGGGGACCGGCTCGACGATGACGACTGGCAGTTGCTGAATGCCACGGGCACGACTCACCTGATGGTGATCTCGGGCCTGCATGTCGGCCTCGTCGCGGCGCTCGTGCTATGGCTGCTGCGGCGACTGGCGCGTTGGCTCCAGCCGCTGTCCTGGCGGATGACGGTCTGGCCGTGGATCGGGGCGGGGGTGGCGGCGTTCGCCTATGCCGGTCTGGCCGGCTTCGAGCCTCCCGCCACCCGGGCCGCCATCATGACCGCGATCGGGCTCTGGGCGGCCAGCGGGCGTCACGCCCCCGGATGGTGGCAGGCCTGGTGGCTGGCACTGGGGCTGATCGTGATCTGCGACCCCCTCGCGCCCTGGCGGCCGGGTCTATGGCTCTCCTTCGTGGCCGTTGCCGTCCTGATCATGGCGTGGTCGGGGCGCCCCCGTCCCACCGGTTGGAGAGGGTGGGTGATCGCGCTGCTGCGCAGCCAGTGGTTGCTGGCTCCCTTCATGGCGGCAGCGGTTCTTCTCGCCTTCGGACGGCTGTCGCCATTGGCGCCGCTGGTCAACCTGTTCGCGGTGCCGCTGGTCGGTAGCGTGATGGTTCCGCTCGGATTCGTCGGCTGGCTTTTCGGCGGCTGGCCGGCGGTGGCGAGCTGGGTCTGGTGGCCTTTCGACCACCTGGTGGCGGTGCTGGCCTTCGTGCTCGCCGGCGCCGCCGACGGCCTGCCGTTGTGGAGCCCTGCGCCCTGGTGGCGCTGGCCGATCGCGGCAGCCCTGGTGCTGTGGGGGCTGCTGTGGCTGTTACCCGGCGTGGAGCGCTCGACGCGGGCGTGGGTCTGTCCCACGCTACTGGCACTCGTCATGCTGCTGCGGGCGCCGGGCCTAGAGCGGAACCAGCTGGTGGTCACCGTCTACGATGTCGGCCAGGGGCAGTTGGTCGAGCTCGAGACGCGGGACCGACGCGTGCTGGTCGATACCGGCCCCCGTTTCGGTTCGGGGTTCATGCCGGCGTCGCTGCTGTGGCCGCCGGGTCAGCGATTCGACGATGTGGTCGTCACCCACAGCGATAGCGATCACTCGGGAGGGATCGCCGCGCTGCGCCGGGATCATCGGGTGGAGCATTGGTGGGCGCCTCGGGGCAACGATCTGGGGTTGCCATCGCGTCCCTGCGAGGCCGGTGGCGGTTGGCGGGACGGGGAGGCTGCCTGGCGGTTTCTCTCTCCGCCGGCCGGCGATGTCGCCACCAACGCCAACGACCGCTCCTGCGTCCTGCTGGTGACGCTGGGCACGCGCCGGGTGCTGATTACCGGTGACGCCGAGGCGGGGCGGGAGCGTGAGTTCGTCAAGTCGCTGCAGGGCGGCCCGCTGGGGGGCCGCCGCCTGGACGTGCTGGTGGCCGGCCATCATGGCAGCCTCACCAGCTCCTCGCCGACCCTGGTCGCGGCGACACGCCCACTCGAGGTGATCTTCAGCAGCGGACGCGGCAATCCGTTCGGTCACCCGGCGCCGGCGGTCGTGCAACGCTTCGTCGATGTCGGGAGCCGGGTCTGGAACACGGCCTATGATGGCGCGGTGCGTGTGGTGTTGACGCCATCCGGCCTCGAGGTTTCCACGCAGCGCCATCCGGGATGGTCTCGGCGGTCGGCTGTCGACCTCGGAGATGTTGGGGTAGAATCCAGCCCCTGATGGGCGCCGCGGGTGCGCAACGGCGGAGCGGGACTTCGTCGACGCCTGCCCGCCCGGCGCCCTGGCCGATCGGCGCGCGCAGCGCCGCGGGCCAGACCTTTTCCCAGTCGAACGGAGTTACCGTGTCGCAAGCTTCCAGTTTGGCACTCTATCGGCGCCTCCTAGAATACGTCCGCGTAGAGTGGCGATCGTTCGCCCTGGCGGTGGTCGGCTACGTCATCTACGCCGCCTCGAGCACGGCCCTGGCGGAGATGATGAAGCGGCTGATCGACGGCATACAGAACCCCGATGCCTCATTTCGCCTTTTTCTGCCGCTATTCGTGATCGGCATGTTCGCCTCCCGCGGTGTGGGTACCTTCCTCGGTACCTATTTCATGAGCAACGTGGCGCGCAACGTGGTGCACCGACTGCGGTGCAACGTCTTCAACCACATGCTGCACCTGCCGGGCCGTTTCTTCGACATGCACTCCAGTGGCCATCTCATTTCCCGGGTGACCTATCACGTCGAGCAGGTGACGGGCGCCGCCACCAATGCGATCACGATCATCCTGCGGGAAGGTCTTTTCGTGATCGGCCTGATCGGCTATCTGTTCTGGACCAACTGGCTGCTGACGCTGATTTTCATGTGCGTGACGCCGTTGATCGGGCTGGTGGTGCGCTACACCAGCAAGCGTTTCCGCAAGATTTCCCGGCGTATCCAGAACTCGATGGGGGACGTGACCCACGTCGCTTCCGAGGCGCTGACCGGCTATCGGGTCGTGCGCACCCACGGCGCGGAGGCGTACGAGAAGCGCCGCTTCGAGGCCGCCAGCAACTATAACCGCGAGCAGAGCATCAAGGAGGCGATGACCAAGGCGACCAGCACGCCTGTCATCCAGCTGCTGGTGGCCCTGGCGCTGGCGGGGCTGGTGTGGCTGGCGATGGCGCCGGAGTTGATGAACGCCATGACGCCGGGCGAATTCGTCGCCTTCATCACCGCGGCATCGCTGATGGCCAAGCCGATTCGCTCGCTGACCGACGTCAACAGCATCATCCAGAAGGGCTTGTCGGCGTCCCAGGAGCTGTTCGGACTGCTGAACCGCCCGACGGAGCACGACGAGGGCGAACGGATGCCGCAGCGTCTCAGTGGGGACGTTCGCTTCGAAGGGGTACGGTTCGCCTATGACGAAGATCAGCCAGAGGTGCTCAAGGGCATCGATCTCGAGGTGCCCGCCGGCCAGATGGTCGCGATCGTCGGACGCTCCGGGAGCGGCAAGTCGACGCTGATGTCACTGTTGCCAAGGTTCTATCGACCCACCGGCGGTCGCATCCTGATCGATGATGTCGATATCCAGGAGTATCGCCTGTCGCCGCTGCGTCAGCAGATCGCCCTGGTCTCCCAGCAGGTGACGCTGTTCAACACCACGATCGCCGACAACATCGCCTACGGCGTGCCCGATGCCGGTCGCGAGCAGATCGAGGCCGCGGCCAAGGCGGCCTACGCCCACGAATTCATCGAGCAGTTGCCGAAGGGCTACGACACCCTGGTCGGCGACAACGGCGTCATGCTCTCCGGTGGCCAGCGTCAACGTCTGGCCATCGCCCGGGCCATCTTCAAGGATGCGCCGGTGCTGATACTGGACGAGGCGACATCGGCGCTGGACACCGAGTCCGAACGCTATATCCAGCGCGCGCTGGAGGTGGTCTGCCAGGGGCGGACCACATTCGTCATCGCCCATCGGCTGTCCACCATCGAGCGCGCCGATCGAATCGCCGTCATGGATCAGGGCTGCCTGATCGAGAGCGGCACTCACGCCGAACTGCTGGAGAAAGGCGGCGCCTACGCCTCGCTGTACCAGCTCCAGTTCCAGGAGGAGGCGTGACCCCACTCGAGCGTGCCTGGTATCGCGACTCGGCCTGGCTCGGCCTGCTGGCGCCGCTGGAGTGGCTCTATCGCGCCGTCGTCGCGCGCCGGCGGGAAGCCTATCGGACGGGGCGACGGGCGGTATGGCAGCCGCCGGTGCCCGTGGTCGTGGTGGGCAACCTCTCGGTGGGCGGGACCGGCAAGTCCCCGCTGGTCGCCTGGCTGGTGCGCTGGCTGGGCGACAACGGCTGGCGGCCGGGCATCGTCTCCAGGGGGTACGGCGGCAAGTCCGAACGCTACCCGCTGGCGGTGACCGCGGAGACGCCGGTGGCGCAGAGCGGCGACGAGCCGCTGATGCTCGCTCGGCAGACCGGGGTCCCTGTGGTGGTTGACCCCGAGCGCTCCCGAGCGGCGCGCTGGCTCATCGAAGAGGCCAAGTGCGACATCGTGGTCGCCGACGACGGTCTCCAGCATTACGCCCTGGGGCGCGCACTGGAGCTGGTCGTCGTCGATGCCAGGCGCGGCTTTGGAAACCGGCACTGTCTGCCGCGGGGGCCGCTTCGGGAGCCCCTCCAGCGCCTGCGCGACGTCGATGCGCTGATCGGCAACGGCGGGGATGTCCCGTCCGCCGGCGATGAAGAGGGCGTGACGCCCCGTTTCTCGCTGACGCTCGCTCCCTTGTCATGGCGACATCTGGCCAGCGGCGAGCGTCATCCCGTCGAGCGTCCGCCGTTCGCGCCGACCGAGTCGGTGGCGGCGCTGGCGGGTATCGGCCATCCGCAGCGGTTTTTCGACACGCTGGAGGCCCTGGGGATCGCCCATGAGAAGCACGCTTTCGGCGACCACCATCGCTTCTCGGCGGCCGACCTGCCCAAGGACGCCTCGGTGGTGGTCATGACGGCCAAGGATGCCGTGAAATGCATGGATTTCGTCGACGAGCGCTGCTGGGCGCTAGACGTGGAGGCGATACCGGAACCGGCTTTCGTCGCCTGGTGGGCCGGCCGGGTCGAGGGTTGGAAGGGCGACTAGCGGACTGTACGCGCTATACGCCGTCGCGGCCGCGCGTACAGGGTGAACCGACCCTGGATTCGGCTCGCTCCTCTCTGGCGTATCGGCGACGATGGCGCGATCATGGTGGCATGTCCCGGCGCGCCGGTTTGGCGAACACGCCGAGGTACTCGGAATCTCCGATAAGGAATGATCATGGATAAGGAATTGATGACGATGTTGATCTGTCCGGTGAGCCATAGCGAGCTGACCTTCGATCGCGAACGTCAGGAGCTCAAGAGTTCGGTCAGCGGACTGGCCTATCCGGTTCGGGACGGGATCCCGGTGATGCTGGAGAGCGAGGCGCGTGTCATGTCGACCGAGGAAAAGCTCGGCAAGGCGGCCCCGACGTCATGAGCGATTTCGTTGTCGTGATCCCGGCCCGCTTCGGCTCCAGCCGCCTCCCGGGCAAGCCCCTGATGGAGATCGATGGCCTGCCCATGGTCCAGCACGTGTGGTTGCGGGCCAGGGAGAGCAGCGCTGCGCGGATCGTGATCGCCACCGATGATGCCCGTATCGAGCAGGCGGCGCGGGGGTTCGGCGCCGAAGTGGTCATGACGCGTGACGATCACCACTCCGGCACCGACCGTCTGGCCGAGGTCGGCGCCAAGCTGGCGCTGCCGGACGAGACCATCGTGGTCAACGTCCAGGGCGACGAGCCGCTGCTGCCCGCCGCGGTGATCGATCTCGTCGCGGAGCGTCTCGCCGCCGATGAGCGGGCGTCGGTATCGACGCTCGCCGAGCCGATTCACGATGTCGATACGCTGTTCAATCCCAACGTGGTCAAGGTCGTGACCGACTTGAGCGGACGGGCGCTCTATTTTTCCAGGGCGCCGATCCCCTGGGATCGCAATGCCTGGAAGACCCAGCCGCCGACACTGCTCGAGACGGACGCCTGGCTGCGCCACGTCGGCCTCTACGCCTATCGTGCCGGATTCCTGAGCGATTACGTCAACTGGCCACCGGCGCCGCTGGAGCAGCTGGAGCAGCTCGAGCAACTACGGGCGCTGCAGCACGGCCATCTCATTCAGGTGGCAACGGTCTCGTCGTCCCTGCCTGGCGGCGTCGACACCCTGGAAGATCTGGAGCGGGTGCGTCAGCATTTTTCTCAGCGGGAGAAGGCATGAGTGATTCGCGTCCCGTATTGCGTGTCCTGTTCGTTTGCATGGGAAACATCTGCCGTTCGCCGACGGCGGAGGGCATGCTCAGAAAGCGTCTGCAGGACGAGGGGATAGGCGATGACGTCGAGGTGGACTCGTGTGGCACCGGGGCCTGGCATGTCGGCCAGGCCCCGGATCCTCGCGCCATCCGCGCCGCGTCGGAGCGCGGGGTCGACCTGAGCGGCCTGCGTGGACGCCAGCTGACGCGAGAGGACTTCGCGCAGTTCGACGAAATCCTGGTGATGGACACCGATAACCTCGATCACGTGCTGGCGCTTCGGCCGGAAGACAGCTGTGCACGGGTCTCCCGCCTGCTCCAGTACGCCAACCAGCCGGAGACGGATGTGCCGGACCCCTATTTCGGTGGCGAGGCGGGGTTTCTCCATGTTCTGGATCAACTGGAGCTTGCCGTCGAAGGGCTGACGGCGTCGCTTCGGCAGCGTGTGGGCGGCGCCTGATGGCGGAGGCGATCCCTGGATTGCAAGTCGATCACGATCTAAGTCACGCCAACACCCTGGCGTTGCCGAGCCGGGCGGAGCGTTTCTGGCTCGCCCGTTGCGAGAGCGACGTCGTCCGAGGGGTGGAACTGGCCAATCGACACGACTGGGGTATCACGGTTCTCGGCGGCGGGAGCAACGTGTTGCTGCCGCCGCTGGTCGAAGGCCTCACGCTGCGTGCGGATCTCGCTGAGGTATCGTTCGCGGCGGGTGAAGAAGGCGTCGTGCATGTCGAGGTAGGCGCGGGTGCCGATTGGCATGCGCTGGTTCGACGCTGCGTGGAGCGCGAACTGTGGGGGATCGAGAACCTCGCTTTGATTCCGGGACTGGCCGGTGCCGCACCGATACAGAATATTGGCGCCTATGGTGTCGAGATTGCCGACGTGCTGGATTGGGTCGAGCTGGTCGACCGAAGAGACGGTCGGCCCCGCCGGTTGAGCCGGGAGGCTTGTGGACTGGGCTATCGCGACAGCGTATTCAAGCGCGAACTGGCCAATCAGGTCGTGATCACCCGGTTGGGTCTGATCCTCTCCACACGACCGTCGCCCAGGCTGGACTACGGTGCGCTGGGCGAGCGCGTTTCCGATCCGTCGAGCGCGCAGGCGATATTCGAGGCCGTCTGCGCCATTCGCCGGGAGAAACTACCCGATCCCGTCGTCACGCCCAACGCCGGCAGTTTCTTCAAGAATCCACTGGTCTCGCGGGCCAGGGCCGATGGGTTGCTGTCGGAGGCGCCCACGATGCCACACTACCCGCAGCCGGATGGCCGGGTGAAGCTGGCCGCCGGCTGGTTGATCGACCAGTGCGGGCTGCGGGGCTTGCGCAAAGGCGCGTTCGGCGTACACGATCGCCAGGCCCTGGTGCTGGTTCATTTCGGTGGGGGGACGCTGGCAGAGCTGTTGTCGTTCTCCGAGGAAATCGTCGACACCGTGCACGCGACTTTCGGGGTGGTGCTCGAGCGCGAGCCTCGCAGCATCCAGACCGCCGTCGCCTGAAGGGTGAAAGCGCTGTCGAGTGGCGAGAGCCGGCTCGGGCGCTGGAACCGATTCCGGAAGTTCGGCCAATGAAAAAGCCCAGACATTTCGTCTGGGCTTTTTCGTGGCTGGAGGCGACTCAGCTGTCGCTCTGGCCGGTCTCGCGGCGACGCTTCTCGCGCGGATCGTTGTGGGCGCGCCGACGACGCGGTCGTCGCGGTTCGCCCTCGTCGCCAGTCCTGCTGGCCGCCGGGCTCTCCGCGGCTTCGGCCGGACTCTCGTCGCTTTCGGCAGCGCCGGCCTGGTGGTGCGACTGCGCCTGGGTCGGAGTCGTGGCCCTGGTTTCATCATCCGACGAAGCGGGCGTTGCCGGCGCTTCGGATGCCGGTGTCGCCGGTGCGGTGTCGCGCGGCGCGCTTGCCACCGGCTCGGCCTCATCGACCCTGGTCACTTCGTCGACAGGCTTGTCTGCCGTCTCGTCCGTGTCCGGCTTGGCGGCGGCGGCCGACGAGGGGTTCTCCCCGGTCGCAGCCGTCGAATCGGCGGCCGACTCGTGACCCGGTGACGCTTCACCGCGCTCCGGTTGCGAGGTCTCTTCGCTGTGTGTCGCAGGGGTAGCGACATCGCTGGGCGAGGGGCTCGCCGTTGCCGGCGATCTGGCGGTGTCGGTCGCACTGTCCTCGGCGGATACCGGAGTCGCTGGCGCCTCGACAGCCCGTTCGGCGGATTCGGCCTTGGCAGCGACGTTGCTGTCGCTCGTCCGCTGGTCGGTTTCCGAACCGATCTCCGCTGAAGTGGCCGTCCGGCTCGCTTCGATCGATGCTTCGGGTTGCGCCTCGGCCGTGTGATGCTCGTCCGCGACGGAGGGAGAGGAGGCGCTCTCTGTCGTCGTCGGCTCGGGCATGGACTTGGCGGCCCGCTCCGGCTTCCGCGAGGAGGCCGCTTTTTCGGGTTCGGCTGTCTCGGACGCCTTGGCCGTGGACCGGGAGTCTTCCGGCTCGCTCGTGGTCGCGGTCGTCTCGACCTGCTCGGCACGAGGACCTTCGCGCTTCACGGCTTGGGTCTCGGCCGCCGGGGCGTGCCCCTCGGAAGAGGCCGTCTGGTTGTGGAGGGATTTGGCCTCGACAGACTCCGTCGGCTTCGCGTTGTCACCGGTATCGTTCGTCGCTGCCGCCTGCAGCTTCTGCTGCTCCTCGACGGCCGCCGGATTCAGGGCGTGCTTGCGCGAGCGGTTACGCGGATTGTTGCGTGTTCGCTTCGGCTTGCTCTCCCCGGTCTCCTTGGTGCCGCTGGCCGCGGGCGACGCGTCGCGGTTGTCAGTGCGCTGGGGTTTGACGTTGCCGGAGGGGCTGGTGCCATCGGCCTTTGCGGTATCGGCCTTCGCGGTATCGGCCTTGGCTTCGTTGCCGATCTTGTCGGCCTTGCCGCGACCCTCCTGACGGTTGTCCTGGCGCGGCTGACGACCCTGGCCCTGACGACTGTCGTTGCGGGTGTCGTTTCCACCCTGACGATCGTCCTGACCGCGACGGCGCCGGTTGTTGCCCTGGCGATTGCCATCGCCACCACGGGCGTTGCTGTCACCACGGGCGTTGCTGTCGCCACGGGTGTTGTTGTTGTCGCCACGGGCGTTGCCGTCGTTGGATCGGGACTGACTGTCGCTGCGTTTGCCGCTGCTGTCGCGATCGCTCTTCTGGCCCGTCGATCGGGAAGAGCGGGAGCTGGCCGAGCCGCTGCCCGTGCCGTTACCGCGGGAAGCGCCCGTGGACCGGTTGCCACTCTGGCCGCCCTGATCGCGCTGGCCGGAGGTATCGTGGGATCCCGGCACTTCCTCGTCGGCACGACGGCGCCCGAACAGACCCCGGAAGAGCTGCATCAGGCCGCCATTGGCCTGGGCCTGCGGAGTCGCCGCTGGCGTGGCTGCTGCACGCTCGGCGGCGGGCTGAGGGGCGGGCTGAGGGGCGGACTGAGGAGCGGGCTTCTCGGGTTCCTGATGCAGCGAGTCCGGAGCCGGGGCGGTGTGCTGGACCGTCTGCACGGCCGCCTGGGTGCGCTGGATCGGCTTGGCGAGCGTCGTTTCCGGCTCCTTGAACAGATCGCTATCGACGGAGAGTTCGAAGCTCGACTTGGTCTCGTCGCCATCTTCGGAGACGTGATCGTCACGGAGGCGCTGGACATCGTAGTGTGGCGTGTCCATCTCCGGATTCGGCAGCAACAGAACCTTGACACCCTGGCGGCGCTCGACATCGGAGAGAACGTTACGCTTCTCGTTGAGCAGGTAAGTCGCCACCGGCACCGGCAGAATGGCGCGAATCTGGGCGCTGCGCTCTTTCATGGCCTCTTCTTCGATCAGGCGAAGAATCGACAGCGCCATGGAGCGCACGTCGCGAATGGTGCCCTGGCCATCGCAGCGGGGGCAGACGACGCCACTGGTCTCGCCGAGCGAGGGGCGCAGCCGCTGGCGCGACATCTCCATCAGCCCGAAGCGCGAGATACGACCGATCTGTACGCGGGCGCGGTCGAGCTTGAGCGCGTCGCGAACGCGGTTTTCGACTTCGCGCTGGTTGCGTGCCGGCGACATGTCGATGAAATCGATGACCACCAGGCCGCCGATATCGCGCAGCCGCAGCTGGCGGGCGATCTCGTCGGAGGCTTCCAGGTTGGTCTGGAGCGCGGTTTCCTCGATGTCCGCGCCGCGAGTGGCGCGTGCCGAGTTGATGTCGATCGAGACCAGCGCTTCGGTGTGGTCGATAACCACCGAGCCACCCGAGGGCAGCTTGACCTCGCGCTGATAGGCGGTCTCGATCTGGGATTCGATCTGGAAGCGCGAGAACAGCGGAACGTCGTCGGTGTAGAGCTTGATCTTCTGCTGATAGGACGGCATCACCTGGCGGATGAAGCTCAGCGCCTCCTCGTGCACGTCCGCACTGTCGATCAGCACCTCGCCGATGTCCTGGCGCAGGTAGTCGCGCATGGCGCGGATGATCACGTTCGATTCGCGGTAGATCAGGAACGGGGCAGGGCGCTTGACCGCTTCGGTGGTGATCGCGTCCCACACCTGGACCAGGTAGTCGAGATCCCACTGCAACTCTTCCGGAGAACGGCCGATACCCGCGGTGCGCACGATGACGCCCATCTTGTCGGGCAGGGTCAATTGACCCATGGCATCCTTGAGCTGGCTGCGCTCATCGCCCTCGATCCGGCGGGATATGCCGCCGGCGCGGGGGTTGTTGGGCATCAGTACCAGGAATCGTCCCGCCAGGCTGATGAAGGTCGTCAGCGCCGCGCCTTTGTTGCCGCGCTCCTCCTTGTCGACCTGGACGATGACCTCCTGGCCTTCCTTCAGGACTTCCTTGATGTTGGGTCGGCCCGAAGGATCCTTGGAGAAGTACTCGCGGGAGATTTCCTTGAGCGGCAGGAAGCCGTGGCGTTCCGCGCCGAAGTCGACGAAAGCCGCTTCGAGGCTGGGTTCGAGGCGGGTGATTTTGCCCCGATAGATGTTGGCTTTCTTCTGCTCCCGGGCACCGGATTCGATGTCCAGGTCGTAAAGGCGTTGTCCATCCACGAGTGCGACGCGCAGCTCTTCCGGCTGTGTCGCATTGATGAGCATTCTTTTCATACGGTCTCGCTAATTGAGCGTGCCGGTGGAAGGCGTGCTGCAATCGGCGACGACGAACCGCAAGCGGTCGTGCTGTGCTCGCGCACATTGGTGAAGCGACCCGGCAGGGCAAGCAGGCGCATGGTGTGCCGGAACGGGCTCAGCGTGTCACACGTAAGGGAACCCGCGTCAGGAACTCGAGGGGAATGTCCGAACAACGCAGTTCGAGTCGCGCGATGCGGCTATCGGTGCGAGTTCGGGTCGACGCTCGTCGAGCCCAGTGGCGTGCTTGCTCATTACCATTACATCTTTGCTTTCATTACCTGCTTGCTAGGGACGCTACACGAACATGGGTTGAGTACGAAACGGTGGCAGGACATGTCACGGCGCGTTTTTCGTCGACGCATCCGGTCCTGCAGACTGCCGTCTATATCACTTGGCATTGTTCGGTTCGGCGACGCCTTCCACTGGTACCTGTGGATTTCCCGCGAGCATGGCGATCTGATGTCAGTCGCACGGTCGAGTCGGGGCCTGGCGTTCCAAACGTGTTTTGATCACTCCAGCAGCCGTGAGCGGTTGGCTTCGTTAACTCTCTGGAAGATCGAGACATTTTTTCACTTCGGTCAGCCTATGCAGTCGCTGACGCCTGAATGGGTGATAAACCCATCGAGTGAGTCCGCAATATAACAGTAATGCCGAGGCAGCGGCAATTGAGCTCGCGCTACCGGCTGCGTGCGTTAGAATGGCGCCCGGCGGCGCGCTGGTGTCGCCGCGCAGTGCCGTCGAGGGAGTCGAGCATGGCCGAAGGCCAGGAAGTACAGTTTATCGAGGTCAGCGAGTCCCAGCAGGGGCAGCGAATCGACAATTTCCTGCGGACGCGTCTCAAGGGCGCGCCGAAGTCGTTGATCTATCGCATCGTTCGCAAGGGCGAGGTACGTGTCAACAAGAAGCGCATCAAGGCGGACTATCGCGTTCAGGCCGGGGACGTGGTCCGCGTGCCGCCGCTGCGGCTGGCACCAGAGAGTGCGGTGAAGGAGGCCAGCGAAAGCCTGCGCAACCTGCTGGCTGGCAGCGTCGTCATCGAGGGCCCCGACTGGCTGGTCATCAACAAGCCTTCGGGGCTGGCGGTGCACGGCGGCAGTGGCGTCAAGATCGGCCTGATCGAGGCGCTGCGCCAGGTACGCGAGGACCTGGACTTCCTCGAGCTCGTTCACCGTCTCGATCGCGACACCTCGGGCTGCCTGCTGTTGGCCAAGAACCGCGAATCGTTGCTGTCGCTCAATACCGCGCTACGCGAGCGCCGCATGGAGAAGGGGTATCTGGCTTTGGTGCAGGGCCGCTGGCCGGCACGTCGCGACTACGTCAGCGCCCGGCTGGAGCGTTACGACGCCGGCAACGGCGAGCGTCGGGTGCGGGTCGACGACAATGGCAAGGTATCGCGGACCCGCTTCGCGGTGCGTGAAACGTTCCCGAAGGTGACGCTGATCGAGGCGGAGCCGGTCACCGGCCGCACTCATCAGATTCGTGTCCATGCCGCCCATGCTGGACACGCGCTGCTGGGTGACGACAAGTACGGCAGCGCCGAGGGGGCTCGCATCGCGAGGTCCCTGCGCCTGGATCGCCTGTTCCTGCATGCCTTGACCCTGACCTTCCCCGATCCCAGGACCGGGCGGCCCGTGCAGGCGAGAGCGCCGCTGGAACCCGGACTGGAGAAGGTGCTGGAGCGTGCGCGTCATGGCGGTTGAGGCGCTGGCGGGCAAAGGCGTGTCGCGGCGCTGCCGCTACTCGCTGGTGATCTTCGATTGGGACGGTACGCTGATGGATTCGGCGGCGCGTATCGTGGCTTGCATGCAGGCCGCTGCGCGGGAGTTGCAGTGGCCGGTGCCGAGCGATGCCGCCGTTCGCGATATCATCGGCCTGGGCCTGCCGGAGGCCGTCGCCATGCTCTTTCCGGGGGTGACGGATCCCGAGCGGGACCGCTTGCGGGAAGCCTACGGCCATCAGTTCCGGATCGCCGATCGGATACCGACCCCGTTCTTCCCTGGCGTGGTGGAAGGCATCGGGTGCCTGCGCCAGGATTCCCGCTGCCGGCTGGCGGTCGCGACCGGCAAGAGTCGTCGCGGTCTGGATCGTGTCTTCGGTCACGAATCCTGCGGCGGCTGGTTCGCGGCGAGCCGCACCGCCGATCTCACGCGTTCGAAACCGCACCCCCAGATGCTCGAGGAGCTGCTGGCCGAGTGCGATGTGCCCATCGGCGAGGCCGTCATGATCGGCGATACCGAATATGACCTGGAGATGGCCAGGGCCATCGGCATGGATCGCGTCGCGGTGACCTACGGCGTGCACGAACGCCAGCGTCTGCAGCACAGCGACCCCCGATTCGTCGCCGATGACTTTCCGTCGATCGTCGAGTGGTTGTTGGTGTGATGACCCCGAGTGCGGGATTTCAGCGAGGAGGCGGTGATGAGCGACGATCGACGTGATGACTGGACGCAAGGGCCGGAGTTGAGCGGGACGGAGGCGGAGCGGCGCAGGACCACGGGCGCGCCTCGCGATGGCGAGCCGGCCAGTGCCGATACGGTGCGGCTGGCCGAGGTGCAGATGATGGATCGTTGGGTCGGCGGGGTGCTCGCCGAGCAGCGACGTTCCCGGCGCTGGAAGATTTTCTTCCGGCTGCTGTTCGCGCTGATCGTGATCGCGGGGCTGTGTCTGAGCGCCTACGCCATGTTCCTGGCCCAGGGCGACGGCGGATCCGCCAGTCGTCGACATCTCGGTGTCGTCGAGGTCAATGGACCCATCGACGCCAACGGCCAGGCCAATGCCGAACGCATCATCGAGGGGCTGCAGCGGGCGTGGAGGGATCCCGGTGCCGATGCCGTGGTGCTGCATGTCAACAGCCCTGGCGGAAGCCCCGTCCAGTCGCAGCGTGTCTATGACGAGATTCGCTATCTCGAGGCCCAGGGCGACAAGCCGATTCTGGCCGTCATCGAGGACATCGGTGCCAGCGGTGCCTACTACATGGCGTCGGCGGCGGACCGCATCTACGCCTCGCCGGCCAGCCTGGTCGGTTCGATCGGCGTCATCAGCGCGGGCTTCGGCCTCGAGCACGCGATCGACAAGATCGGTGTCGAACGCCGTGTCTTCACGGCAGGGGACAACAAGGCCTTCATGGATCCGTTCTCGCAGATATCGCCGGGGCAGCGCGAGTTCTGGCAGTCCGTGCTGGATACCACCCACCGGCAGTTCATCGATGCCGTCAAGGCCGGTCGGGGTGATCGCCTGAGCGACGATCCGGAGCTGTTTTCCGGCCTGGTCTGGACCGGTGAACAGGCCAAGTCGCTGGGGCTGGTCGACGACATTGCCAACCTCGAGCAGCTGTCGCGGGCGCGCCTGGGGGAGGTGAGTCTCGAGGATTACACGCCGTCCCTCGATCCCTGGTCGCTGTTCTCCAACAAGCTCACCAGCGCGGCGGCCCACTGGCTGGGACTGGACAGCGCCGCTTCTCCGGTGCGCTATCAGCTGCCTTGAGGGGTTTCCCGGTGGTTCCCCAGCGGATTCACGCCAGCCTCCCTCAGTAGTTCGCACAGCTTGATGAGGGGGAGGCCGATCAGGGTGTTGGGGTCGTCACCCTCGAAGCGTTCGAACAGGGCGATGCCGAGTCCCTCCATGCGAAAGCTGCCCGAGCTGTCGTAGGGCTGATCGCGGGAGACATAGCCCTCGATTTCCTCGTCACTCAGCGCTCGGAACCAGACGTGGTAAGTGTCGTTAACGACGCGGTGGCGCCCGGTCCGGGTATCGATCAGGGCCAGGCCCGTCATGAAGCTGACCTTGTGGCCTGAAAAGCGGCGCAGGTTGGCGCAGGCCGTATCGAAGTCGCCGGGCTTCCCCAGTATGTCGCCGTCGAACAGCGCTAGCTGGTCGGAGCCGATGACCAGATGGGCCGGGTAGTCTGCAGCGACTGCCTGGGCCTTGGAGAGAGCGAGGCGGTGGGCCAGGGTAACTGCATCTTCGCCCTCGCGCCGGCTTTCGTCGATATCCGGCGCGGTCCATTGATAGGGGATCTCGAGCCGGTCGAGCAGTTGTCGACGGTAGCGGGAGCTGGAGGCGAGTACCAATCGAGACATGAGGGTCCTTGTCTTGAAGTCGAGGCAGAGGGTGGAAGTCGGTGCAGCGAACATGATGAAGGGCATGGGCGACGCGCGTATGCCTTGTCGAACAACAGAATAGCGCGATTCAAGCGCTTTGACAGAGGCCCGGTGAATCCCTATGATGTCGCGCCTATGTTGACCAGACGACTTCCCCCAACCGTCGAGCCTTACCGGGCAGCGGCTAACCAAGAAACGATCGAGGGGCTTGTCGACCTCGAGAAACTGGCACGCCTCGCAGCCGAGATCGGGCCGCAGCAGGGCAGCGCCGTCGTCAGGCTGCAGTTCGACGTCGATACGCAGCGTCGGCATCTGATCGACGGGGACCTGGAAGCGGATCTCATGATTCCGTGCCGGCGCTGTCTGAAGCCCATGGCGGTGTCGGTCGCCAGTCACTTCAAGTTGGCTGTCGTCAGCGACGATGCGTTGGCGGCGGCGGTGCCCAGCGACTATGAGCCGGTGCTGGTCGACAATGAACAGCTGGACCTGCTGGAAGCGATCGAGGACGAGTTGATTCTCAGTCTGCCCCAGGTGGTCTACCACGACGAGGCGGAGTGTGCCGTCTCCCGTGAGCAGTTGAGCAGCGGTGAAGCCTCGATCGAAGAGGCTGCCCGCCCCGACAACCCCTTTGACGTGCTGAAGTCGTTGAAGGGAAAACTCTGAACCCGAAGACATTGACGTTGGAGTCATATCATGGCCGTTCAACAAAATCGTAAGACCCGTTCCAAGCGCGGCATGCGTCGCGCACACGATGCCCTGACATCCCCGGCGCTGTCCCAGGATCAGGAAACCGGCACTACCCATCGCCGTCACCACGTGGCCCCCGATGGCTACTATCGTGGCCGCAAGGTCGTTGACGTTTAAACAGACGTCGGGCGTTTGGTAGAGCAATGCGCATCGCCATCGATGCCATGGGCGGGGACTTCGGTCCCCGCGCGACTATTGGTGGTCTGCTACTGGCGTTGAAACGCCATCCGGAACTCGAACCTTCGGTATTTGGTCCCAAGGCGGAGCTTCGCTCCCTGGTCTCGGAGTTGACCGGCGGGGAGGCGGAGGCGCCGCTTCTCGAGCGCATCGAGCTGGTGGATGCGCCACGGGTCGTGCTTCAGTCCACGCCGCCGATGGAGGCCTTCGAGGATCCATCGGCGACCAGCTTGTACGGCATGCTGGCGGCGGTGCGAGATGGCGAGGCCGATGCCGGCATCACCTGCGGCAACACGGGGGCGCTGGTAGCGCTGGCGCGGCGCGAGCTGGGGAGCGTCCCCGGCATTTCGCGGCCGGCGATCAGTACGGCGGTGCCGACCCGCAAGGGGGGGCGATGCTATCTGCTGGACCTGGGTGCCAGCGTCGATGTGCATGCCAGACATCTCGTCGACTTCGCCCATATGGGAGCATTGATGGCGCGGGTCGTCGATGGCGTGGCGGTACCCAGGGTGGCGTTGTTGAATGTCGGTATCGAGGCGAGCAAAGGCGTGGCCCGCGTGCGGGAGGCGGACGCGCTCCTGAAGAGCCGTGGCGGTAGCGACTTCGACTATATCGGCTACCTCGAGGGCGACGCGATCTTTTCCGGTTCGGCCGACGTGGTGGTCTGCGACGGCTTCGTGGGTAATGCCGTGCTCAAGGCGAGCGAGGGCGTGGCCCAGATGTTGATGAAGCGACTCCAGGAGACCTTCGAATCACACTGGTCGACACGTTTGGTGAGCCTGCTGGCGCGACCCGCGCTGATGCGGTTCAAGGCGCAGCTGGATCCGGTGCGTCACAACGGTGCCAGCCTGCTCGGCCTCAACCGCATCGTGGTGAAAAGTCACGGCAATGCCAGTGCCCAGGCCTTTGCTTTCGCCATCGATCGGGCAGTGCGTGAAGTCGAGGTCGGATTGCCGGACCACCTTCGCGCGGCATGGTCTCAGAACGCGGCGACGCCTGTTATCTCGTCGATCGTTACCGACGATCGAGTGGATAGCGGGTCTTGCGACACGACGGGATCCGACGGTCCATCATTTCAAGGGTGAGCGCGATGACGCAATCACTGGCTTTGGTCTTTCCGGGGCAGGGTTCACAGCAGATCGGCATGCTGCGTGAACTGGCCGAACGTTACAGCGTAGTTCGCACGACATTCGACGAGGCTTCGGAAGCGCTTGGCTACGACCTGTGGCATGTCGTCCAGGAAGGTCCCGAGGAGAAGCTCAACGCCACCGCCTGCACCCAGCCCGCGCTGCTGACGGCAAGCGTGGCGATCTGGCGCGTGTGGCAGGAGCTGGAGGGGCCGCGGCCCTGCATGATGGCGGGCCACAGCCTGGGGGAATACAGCGCCATGGTCTGTTCCGGTGCGCTGGGCTTCGCCGAGGGTGTCCGGCTGGTGCGGCTGCGTGGCGAGGCGATGCAGCAAGCGGTGCCCGCGGGCGTGGGCGCGATGGCCGCGATCCTGGGGCTGGATGATGCAGCGGTCGAAACGGCCTGCCGCGAGGCGGCCCAGTCGGAGGTGGTCTCTGCCGTCAACTACAATTCGCCGGGGCAGGTCGTCATCGCGGGCCATCGCGACGCCGTCGATCGGGCCATCGCCCTGTGCCAGGAAGCCGGGGCAAAGCGTGCGCTGCCTCTGCCCGTCTCGGTGCCCTCCCATTGTGCCTTGATGCAGCCTGCGGCCGAGGAGGTCGAGCAGGCGATGGGGGCGATGGAGTTCAAGCTGCCGCGTTATGCTGTCTATCAGAACGTCAATGCCCGGGTGCCCGAGACGACGGACGAACTTCGCCACCGGCTGGTCGAACAGCTCTACCGTCCGGTGCGCTGGACGGAGTGCGTTAACGCCATGTTCGATGACGGCGCTGCCGTCTTCATCGAATGTGGTCCGGGCAAGGTCTTGACTGGCTTGACCAAGCGCATCCAGCGGCAGGCCAAGGGGCTGGCGGTCAATGATCCCGATACGCTGACGGCTGCGCTCGAGCTGGCGCGTGAAACGCTGGACGTACAAGAGCCTTAAGGATGAATGACATGACCGAACGTAGAGTTGCGCTGGTCACCGGCGCGAGTCGTGGGATTGGGCGTGCCGTGGCGCATGAACTGGGCCGGCAGGGGCGTATCGTCGTTGCCACCGCCACCAGCGAAGCCGGCGCTGCCAGGATCGACGACGATCTCAAGGCCCAGGGCATCGAAGGGTTGGGATTGGCGCTGGACGTCACCGACCAGGCCAGTGTCGATGCGCTTTTCAAGCGCATTGTCGAGACCTTCGAGGCGCCGACCATCCTGGTCAACAACGCCGGTATCACGCGTGACAACCTGTTGATGCGAATGAAGGAAGACGAGTGGGATGCGGTACTCGATACCAATCTCAAGTCGGTCTATCGTGTCTCCAAGGCCAGTCTTCGGGGGATGACGCGGGCGCGTTTCGGTCGCATCGTCAACGTCAGCTCCGTCGTGGCGATGATGGGCAACCTGGGGCAGGCCAACTATGCTGCGGCCAAGGCCGGCATGGAGGGCTTCACCCGGGCGTTGGCGAGAGAGGTCGCATCGCGTGCGATCACGGTCAACGCCGTGGCGCCCGGCTTCATCGACACCGACATGACACAATCCCTGCCGGAAGCTCAGCGGGAGGCGCTGCTCGGGCAGATTCCGCTGGCCCGCCTGGGGCAGCCGGAAGAAATCGCCGCCGCCATCGGGTTTCTCGCGAGCGATGCAGCCGGTTATATTACCGGTGAAACGCTGCAGGTTAATGGCGGCATGAACATGCGGTAATCCTCCCGCGACGCGGGTTGCGTCGTCTGGGGGCGGTCTATAAACTACCCGCAGCTTTTTAGCTGGCGGATTCGTACCACTAGGAGTAACGACATAATGAGCACCATCGAAGAGCGCGTGAAGAAGGTTGTTGCCGAACGCCTGAACGTCAAGGAAGAGGACATCCAGAACACCTCATCCTTCACCGAAGACCTCGGCGCGGATTCGCTGGATACCGTCGAACTGGTGATGGCGCTCGAAGAGGAATTCGACACCGAAATTCCCGACGAAGAAGCTGAAAAGATCACGACCGTTCAGGAAGCGATCGACTACATCGTCGCTCATCAGTAAACCCGGTATTCTCCGCTGATGCGGAGAATACCAACGGGTCGGATGTGCCGATGTTTGGGAAGCCGCTCTCATGGAGAGCGGCTTTCTGCGTTTTGAAACCCGCTTTCCGTTTTGAAACCGCTTTCTGGAGAGGGCCGGGTAGAGTGCGTACACCGCGGCGACAGCGGTGCTGCAAGCCCATGACGTGGACAGGGTGACGACAGGTAGGGCAAAGTCACCGTTCGCGACACCCATCTCCAGGGTTGTTCAGGTATAATTCGCGCCAGTCGGGCCCAGGCGAAGTCCTCGGTCGCGTGGGGCAATAAGGCCTTCACGGAGTGTGCCTTCAGGGCCATCAGGAAGTTCGGAGGAGATTCGATGCCGCGCAGAAGAGTGGTGGTGACCGGGATGGGGCTGGTAACGCCAGTCGGTAACACGGTCGAGGAGAGCTGGAAGAGCCTCCTCTCAGGGAAGAGTGGCATCGCGCCGATCGAGCATTTCGACACGACCGGCTTCAATACCCGGTTCGGTGGTGCGGTCAAGGATTTCGATATCGGCGAGTATCTCAATCCCAAGGATGCTCGCAAGATGGATCTGTTCATCCAGTATGGTGTCGCGGCGGCGACGCAGGCGATGCGCAACTCCGGTATCGAATGCACCGAAGAGAACGCGCACCGGATCGGTGTCGCCATCGGTTCGGGCATCGGCGGCCTGCCCATGATCGAGCGCAACCACGATTCGCTCCACAAGGGTGGGCCGCGTCGCATATCGCCGTTCTTCGTTCCGGGGTCGATCATCAACATGATCTCCGGCAGCCTGGCGATCCAGCACGGCTTCAAGGGTCCCAATATCGCGATCACCACCGCCTGCACGACCGGTACGCACAATATCGGCTACAGCGCGCGAACCATTGCCTACGGGGATGCCGACGTGATGTTCTGCGGTGGCGCCGAGATGGCGACCACGCCACTGGGGCTGGGCGGATTTTCCGCGGCCAGGGCACTATCCACCCGCAATGACGATCCGCAGGCGGCCAGTCGCCCCTGGGATCGTGACCGCGATGGCTTCGTGCTCTCGGACGGTGCCGGCGTCATGGTGCTGGAAGAGTACGAGCACGCCAAGCGCCGGGGCGCCACCATCTATGCGGAGCTGACCGGTTTCGGCATGAGCGACGATGCGTTCCACATGACCTCGCCCCCCGAGGATGGCAGCGGTGCGGCGGCCTCAATGGCCAACGCCATCCGGGACGCCGGGATCGACCCCGCCGACATTCATTACATCAATGCCCACGGCACCTCCACGTCGGCCGGCGACGTGGCGGAGAGCCGGGCGGTGGAGCGGGTGATGGGTGATGCCGCGCGCCAGGTCGCGGTCAGTTCGACCAAGTCCATGGTGGGCCATCTGCTGGGCGCGGCCGGGGCCGTCGAGGCGATTTTCTGCGTGCTGGCCATTCGCGATCAGGTCGCTCCGCCGACGATCAACCTCGACAATCCCGACGAGGGTTGCACGCTCGACTATGTGCCCAACCATGCTCGGGAAATGCCGATCCGGACGACGCTGTCGAACTCGTTCGGCTTCGGCGGCACCAACGGCTCGCTGATCTTCACCCAGGTCTAGGCCATGCGCGATACGGCGCTTCCGATCGACGACCGTGGCTTCGCCTACGGCGACGGGCTGTTCGAGACCATCCTGGTTCGCGATGGTAGCCCGCTGCTGTGGAAATACCATATGGCGCGGCTGCAGTCGGGCATCGAGCGGCTGGCGTTTCCCCGGCTGGACCTCGCAGCGTTCGATGCCCTGCCAGCGCAGTGCGGGCCCGGCCTCAAGGTGCTGAAGCTGATCGTCACGCGGGGCAGCGGTGGCCGGGGCTATCGTCCACCGGCGCCGGCCGAGCCGCGGTGGCGGTGGACGGTCTCCGCCTTCCAGCCCTCCGCCGAACGCTGGTTCGGGGGCGTGGACGTTCGCTGCTGCCAGCTTCGGTTGGGTCTGCAGCCGCGTCTGGCCGGTATCAAGCATCTGGCACGACTGGAAAACGTCGTTGCGCGGCAGGAGTGGGGGGACGACGCCACTGCCGAGGGGCTGCTGCTCGATTCGGAAGGCAGTCTGGTCGAGGCCACCGCGATGAATCTGGTCTGGCGTCGACAGGGGCGCCTCGAGACACCGTTGCTCGATCGTTGCGGCGTCAGAGGGACGCTGCTGAGCGCGTTGGACGACACTCTCGAGCTCCATTGGCTGCGCGCGGGCCTCGAGACGCTGCTGGAAGCCGATGCGGTCTGGCTGATCAACAGCGTCCAGGGCGTTTGGCCCGTCCGGCGGCTGGATGACAGTGCCGGCAACTGTCTCAAGCGGTGGTCGCTCGAGGCGAGCGATGCCTTCCGGCAAGCGGCTCATCGACAGTTGGGATATCCGCTGAACTTCGGCGACTGACGCCCGTACCATGCCTGGAAGCCGCGTTCGCGGGGCTTCCGGCTATTAAGGATAGACATGCGTGTCCTCAAGGTTTTGATCGGGATACTGCTGATCGCCACGATCGTGGTCTTCGGCGGATTCCACTATTGGCAGAAACAGCTCGATGGGCCGATAGCGCTCGAGGAGCAGACCGTCTACGAGGTGCCGCGGGGCGCCGCGTTCACCCGAGTCATCGACGATCTCGTGAAACGGGGTGTGATCGACGCGGCCTGGCCCTACCGGCTACTGGCCCGCGTTGCGCCCAAGGCGACCCAGGGCTTGCGCGCGGGGGAGTTCGAGCTCGACCCGGGCATGAGTGGTCGTCAGCTGATCGCGCATCTCTCCAGCGATCAGGTCGTCACCTATCGGCTCACGATTCCCGAGGGGTGGACGTTTCGGCAGATGCGCGCCCTGCTGGACAAGGCGCCCAAGCTCGATCACCGGACGGCGGAGATGAGCGACGAGGAAGTCATGGCCGCGCTGGGACACGAGAAGACCTTCCCCGAGGGGCAGTTCTTTCCCGATACCTACCGCTACCACAAAGGCGTGACGGACCTCGAGATCCTGCGCCGCGCCTTCGACCGGATGCAACGGACGCTGACGACCGTCTGGGACGAGCGCGACGACGACCTGCCGATCGATTCGCCGTATCAGGCGCTGATCCTGGCGTCGCTGATCGAGCGGGAGACCGGGGTGCCGGCGGAGCGTGGCGAGATAGCAGGCGTCTTCGTCCGTCGCTTGCAGAAAGGGATGCGGCTGCAGACCGATCCGACCGTCATCTATGGCATGGGTGACAGCTATGTCGGCAATATCACTCGTGCCGATCTTCAGCGACAGAATGCCTACAATACCTATGTCATCGAAGGGTTGCCGCCGACACCGATCGCGATGCCCGGGCTCGGATCGCTCGAGGCTGCCGTCCATCCCGCCGCGGGCGATACCCTCTACTTCGTTGCCAAGGGGGATGGGTCGCATCAGTTCTCGCGGACGCTGCAGGAGCACAACGCTGCCGTCCGCCGCTACATCCTGAATCGCGATTGAGTTCGCGGTCCATTCACCGACGAGACGACACCGCATGAACGCAGGTGATACCGAACAGCGGCGCGGCCGATTCATCACGCTGGAAGGCGGCGAGGGTGTGGGCAAGACGACCAACGTCACCTTCGTCTGCGATTGGCTGGCATCCAAGGGCATCGACGTCGTGCGCACGCGCGAGCCCGGCGGCACGCCGGGCGCCGAGGCGATCCGGGAGCTCCTGCTGGACCCCTCGCGGGAAGAGGCCTGGAGCGACGACGCCGAACTGCTGCTGGTATTCGCCGCCAGGGCGCAGCATCTCGCCCAGCGTATCCGGCCCGCGTTGGCCCGAGGCGCATGGGTCGTCTGCGACCGGTTCACCGATGCCACCTTCGCCTATCAGGGCGGGGGGCGCGGACTGGAGCTTCAGCGCATCCGGACCCTGGAAGCCCTGGTCCAGGATGGATTGCAGCCCGACCTGACGCTGCTCCTGGACATGCCCGTCGGCGTCGCGGCGCAGCGGGTCGTCAGCCGGGGCGCCCGGCTCGACCGGTTCGAGCGCGAGCGAGAAGCGTTCTTCGAGTCGGTCAGATCGGCCTATCTCGGGCGGGCCCGTGACAACGAACGTTTCGCCATCATCGATGCTAGCCCCGCGCTGGGTGCGGTCCAGAACGAGATCGAGCGATGCCTCGAGCAGAGGGTGTCGGCATGGCTATGAGTCCGCTGCCGTGGCAGTACGATCGATGGCGGAAGCTGGTCGAGCTGCAGGATGGCGGTCGTCTTCCTCACGCCTTGCTGCTCTCCGGACCCAGGGGTATCGGCAAGCAGCCGCTGGCCGAGGCGCTGATCGCGCGTACGCTGTGTCGCGCCCCCGGAGAGCTCGCCTGTGGCGAGTGCCATAGCTGTCGCATGCTGTCGGCCGGTTATCATCCCGACCTGCTCAGCGTGACGCCGACCGAGAAATCGCGTCAGATCCGCGTGGACGCGATCCGCCAGGTCAACGGCTTCGTCGCCCAGACCGCCCAGCAGGGGGGCTACCGGGTCATCCGTATCGAACCGGGCGAGGCGATGAACGTTGCCGCCTCGAACGCCTTGCTGAAGAGTCTCGAGGAGCCGGGCGACCGGACGCTGTTCGTCCTGGTCTCCGATATTCCGTCGCGGCTGCTGGCCACCATTCGTTCGCGCTGCCAGCACTGGAGTTTTGCCGTGCCACCGCTCGAGGTGGCCGAACCCTGGCTGAGCGAGCGGTTGGGCAGTGACGACGAGGCCCGCTTCTGGTTGAGCGTGGCCGGGGGGCTGCCACTGCTGGCCGAGGAGCTGGCCGGCGCGGATGCGCGACAGTTGCGCCAGGACCTGCGCGAACTGTTCGATGCGCTGGTGCGCGGCGGCGAGCCCGTGGGCGAGGCGGCCAGGCTCGATGCGCAGTCGCTCGATCGCATACTATGGTATGGCATCTCCTGGCTGGAGGACCTGATCCGGCTAGGCCTGTCGGGAGACTCCCGACGCGTGCGCAACGCCGATCTGCTGCCGCTGTATCGCCAGGCGGTCAAGAATGCCCGCGTGCGCGACTGGTTCCGGCTGCTGGATTATGCCCGCGAGCAGCGTCGACTGCTGGCGGCAGGTGGTAATCCGAACCCGCAGCTGGTGCTCGAGGCCTGGCTGGTTCGGTGGTCGGCGCTGCTGAGATCCTGAGCGCGTCGACGTCGTCGATGATGACGTCGACGCGGAGCTTTCGTCTTCCTCTATCCTGGAAATTTTCATGTTCGTCGACTCTCACTGCCATCTCGATCGCCTCGATCTGACGCCCTACGACGGCGATCTCGACGCGGCCCTGGAGGCCGCCAGGAGTCGTGGCGTCCGGCGTTTTCTGGCAATCTCGACGTCGCTGGAAGGCGCGCCGCAACTGGCCGGGATTGCGCGGCGCCATGACGATGTCGACATCAGCATCGGCCTGCATCCGCTCCACGAGGTGGTCCAGGAGCCCGACAGCGAGGCGATCCAGGCATGTGCCGACCGCTACGGTGCGGTGGCCATCGGCGAGACGGGCCTCGATTTTCACTACGACAGCGTACCGCGGGAGATCCAGCGCCAGCGCTTCGCCGCCCATCTCCACGCTGCCCGCGAACTCGAGCTGCCGGTCGTGATCCATACCCGCGACGCGCGTGACGAGACGCTGGCACTGATCCGCGAGCATATCGATCCGCAGGTGGGTGGGGTGCTCCACTGCTTTACCGAAGACCTGGAGATGGCCCGGGAGGCATTGAGGCTGGGCTTCTACATTTCGCTGTCGGGCATCGTCACGTTCGCCAGCGCCGAGGCGCTGCGCGGCGTGGCCCGCCAGGTACCGCTGGATCGCCTGCTGATCGAGACGGACAGTCCGTTCCTGGCGCCGGTTCCCCATCGCGGCCGGCCCAACGAGCCACAATGGGTCGTCGAGGTTGCCGAGTGCATCGCCCGCGAGCGAGGTATCACCGTCGACGAAGTGGCGATGCAGACCCGGGCCAACTTCTATCGACTGTTTCCCGGCTGCGCACCGGACGGGCAGGCCGACAACCCGTTCGTGTGAGAGCGTTCACCGGCGACAATGCACGTAGCGGCGCTGGTGCGTCGTCCAAGGGGGGCACGATGAAACTCGACACGCTGTTCCAGCAGCTCGATCCGCAGTCGATTCCACCGCTGGCGCAGTGGGATCCGCCATTTTGCGGCGACATGGACCTGGTCATCTCGGCCAATGGCGAGTGGATCCACGAGGGGACGCCGATACGGCGCCCCGCGCTGGTCGATCTGTTGAGCCGGGTGCTGCGCCGGGAGGCCGATGGCGGCTACTACCTGGTCACTCCCGCCGAGAAGCTGCGCATCGGGGTCGAGGATCTGCCGCTGCTGGTGACCGACGCCGATCGGGTCGATGCCGGTTGGATCGCTGTCACCGCCGACGGCGACCGGGTGCCGCTGGACGCCACCCACCGTCTGACACTGGTGAGCGGTCCGGCGGGAGACCTCCTGCCGGCACTGCCCATTCGCCATGGCCTGCTGGCGCGCCTGCACCGCAACCTGTTCTATCGCTGGGTCGAGCTGGCCGAGCGGCGCGGCGGCGAGATCGGGCTTTGGAGCGGGGGTGTCTGGCAGGTGCTGGGCCGGATCGACGACGAGGCGTCATGAACGATCTGGTCCACTCGATGCTGCCGGACAGGGCGAGCGCCGACGGATTGACCGCCGAACAGCGTGCCGTGGTCTGCCATCGTCAGGGTCACGCGCGGGTCGCGGCGGTAGCCGGTGCCGGCAAGACCACGACCCTGGTCAAGCGGGTATTGCATCTGCTCGCCAACGGCGAGAATCCGCGGCGCATCCTGGTGCTGATGTTCAATCGCGCGGCGAGGGACGACTTCCGCGCCAAGCTGACCCGGGAGGCGCCGCCGAACGTCGCGCTGCCGGAGGTGAGAACCTTTCATTCGATCGGCCATCGCCTGACCCAGAGCCTGACACGCTGGGGATACCTGCCGCCGCGCCAGTTGCTGCAGGCGGACTGGCAGCGGGAGCGGCTGCTGCGGCAGGCGGTGATGCAGAGCCTGGAGTCGGCCGACGGCGAAACCCGCGAGGCGGCCCTGGATGCTGATCGGCTCGAGGCGTTCGGCCAGTTCTGCGACCTGGTCAAGGCGGAGGTCGCCACGCCGGCCGAGCTGTTCGAAAAGCTCGGCTATACCGCCAGCGAGCGGCACTTCGTCGACGCCTTCGAGGTGGTGGAATCGTTGCTCGAATCCGCCGGACAGATGACCTATGCGGATCTCCTCCATCGTCCGCTGCGGTGTCTCGAGAGCCACGCTGACGCGCGCCGCCGGGTCGAGGGTTTTCTGGGGCATGTGATCGTCGACGAATACCAGGACATCAACGAAGCCCAGCTACGGCTGCTCAAGGTCCTCGCCGGCCGGCAGGCCCAGGTCATGGCGGTGGGCGATGCCAATCAGTGCATCTACGAGTGGCGCGGTGCGCGGCCCGACGCGATGCTGGCACGCTTCGACGGGCTGTTCGGCAGCGCCAGCGAGTACCCGCTCTCCTATACCTTCCGCCATGGCCACGCCCTGGCACTGGCTGCCAACCACGCGATTCGGCACAATCGCCAGCGCTGGGACCAGCTCTGTCTGGCAGCGCCCGGCAACCCCTTGACCGAACTCCAAACCGGCGTCGGTGCCAGCGCGCTGCTGGAGACACTGCAGCGCTGGCACGCGGATGGCCGACACAGCGACGAGGCCTGCGTGCTGGTGCGCAGCTGGTCGTTGTCGGTCTCGGTACAGCTGCAGTTGCTGCGGGCCGGCGTGCCGTTTCGGCTGGCGCAGGAGGAGCGCTTCGTGTTCCGGTTGCCGCTGGTCCAGGCCCTGGCGGGCTATCTTCAACTGGCCCGCGAACCGCAGAGGCTGCACGATCCCGCCCATCTGGCGCTGCTGTTCTCGCAGCCGACGACCTTCGTGGCCCAGGAGCGCGTGCGCCGGCTGGTCGATGAGCTTGCCCGCACCCAGCATTGGCCGGCTCGCGACGCTTCGGTTCTGGCGGGTCTCAAACCCGGCCAGCGCCGGCACCTCAAACGGCGGTGGCAGCTGCTGTGCGAGCTCCCCAAACTGGCATCGTGGCCGCCGGCCAAGCTGCTCGAGCACGTGGTCGATGCCATCGACGCCGAGAAAATTCTGCGTCGCTCGGCGGCGCGACGCGAGAAGGGCGATGATGACGTACGCCTGCTCGATGTCCTGATCGAGCAGGCGGGGGAGTTGGCCAGCGATCCCGAGGCGTTCATCGAGCTGCTGCGCAATCCGGTCGAGAATCGCCCCGACGGCGTGTTGATCAGCACGGTGCACGGCGCCAAGGGGCTGGAGTGGCCGCTGGTTGCGGTGTGGGGGCTCAACGAGGAGGATTTTCCCCATTTCAGTCGCGACAATCCGCTCTCGCCGGAGCGGCTGGAGGAGGAGCGGCGGCTCTACTACGTGGCCATCACCCGAGCCAGGGAGCGGCTGCTGCTGGTTCAGGATGGCGGCGATCACCGGCCGAGCCGGTTCCTCGACGAGACCGCGGTAGAGGACTGCAGTCGAATCGACCGGGCGATCCGCGGCGGCAGCGAGACCGGCGTCGCGGTTCGCGAGCCGGAGATGATCGGCACCTATCTGGAGCGCATCGGCCAGGCGTGTGCGGATCTGGAGCATCTCGGGCGATCCCTCACGCTGCACGCCCGGCAGCCGGAGGCGCCATCCCCGGCGGCTGCTGCCGAGCCGGCCGGTGTGGCGCCGTGGCGGGTCGGAGACCGGGTGCGGCACGCCAGCTTCGGTGATGGCGAGGTGCTGGTGGTCGAGGGCAATGCCGCCAACCCGGTGATCGATGTCCGCTTTGTCTCGGCCGGTCGCCGCCG